>NZ_JAMFLC010000030.1:0-102131 GCF_023501985.1 Nocardia sputi
CATCGTCCCCGAACTCCCCAAAACCCGCAGCGGCAAAATCATGCGCCGCCTCCTGCGAGACGTCGCCGAAGGACGCGAACTCGGCGACACCTCCACCCTCGTCGACCCGAGCGTCTTCGAAGCGATCCGGGCGAGCAAGGACTGACCGCGCGGCGCTGGGCACGGCTGGTGGCGGGCTCCGTCACCAGCCGTGCCCGTTAAGATTGCGTCAGGTGTGCCGGGAAGTCTGGTCGGCGAGCGGTCGCGCACGCGTACGCCGGCTCCGGCCGAGTGCAGCGTCCACTCGGCCCGACCACCGCCCGAAAGGTTTCCCGTGATCATCCAAGTGCGCTCGGAACTGTCTCGCTACCTGCGCACGGAAACCGTCGGAGGCACACTGCTTCTGATCGCCGCGGCGACGGCGTTGCTGTGGGTGAACTCGCCGTGGGGAGCGAGCTACCTGACGATGACCGAGACGGTCGTCGCGATCCCACGACTGCATTTGGAACTGACCCTGGCCGACTGGACCAAGGACGGTCTGCTCGCGGTCTTCTTCTTCGTCGCGGGCCTTGAACTCAAACGCGAACTGGTCGTCGGCGAACTCGCCGACCGCAGGCGCGCCGCGCTGCCGGTCATCGCGGCGATCGGCGGTGTGGTGACCCCCGCCCTGATCGCGGCCGTCGTCGGCTTCGGCGTCCCCGGCATGGAGCGCGGCTGGGCCATCCCGGTCGCCACCGACATCGCGTTCGCGCTCGCCGTGCTCGCGCTGACCGGTTCGCGCATCCCGGCGGGCGCGCGCGTGTTCCTGCTGAGCCTCGCGGTGGTCGACGACCTGATGGCGATCATCCTGATCGCGGTCCTGTTCACCACGACGGTGTCGCTGCTGTGGCTGCTCGCCGCGGCCGGATGCTTCGCAGGCTGGGCGCTGGGGCAGCGCGCTCGAATCGGTACACCGTTGCTCTATGTTCCGCTGGCGCTGGTGTCCTGGTACGCGCTGCACGAGGCGGGCATCCATCCCACCTTGGCCGGCGTCACGCTCGGCCTGCTCACCCGGGTGCGCCCGGATCCCGGAGAACGACAAGCGCCCGCCACCCGGCTGGAGCACCTCTTCCAGCCGGTCTCCGCCGGGCTGTGCGTTCCGCTGTTCGCCCTGTTCGCCTCCGGAGTCCCGTTGAATCCCACGGTGTTCGGCGAGTTGTTCACCGACCGGCTCGCCCTCGCCGTGATTCTCGGGCTCCTGATCGGCAAACCGCTCGGCATCTTCGGGATGAGCTGGATGGCAATCCGGTTGGGCATCGCGACCCGCCCCAGCGGGCTCGGCTGGCGGGACATGTTCGCCCTGTCGGTGCTCGGCGCGATCGGGTTCACGGTTAGCCTTCTCGTGGCGGAACTCGCGCTCGCCGATGTCGCGGACGGATCCGCCGTCGAGTTGGCGAAAGCCGCTGTGTTGGTCACATCAATGGCGGCGTCGCTCGCCGGTTCGGCGCTACTGTTGCGGCGTGGGCGTGTCCACCAGGCTCGGCGGGACGCCCGTGCGCTACAACGTGAACAATACGGCGGCGCGAGCGATTCGCCCGGAGGCGGTAGCCTGCGTGACCACGGAGGGCACCGGGAGCGCCGCCCATCGAACGGGAGTTTCAGCAGTGCCGGGACAGGGAGAAGGGTCGACCAAGTGAGTTTCAACCACGGCGGTAACGGGAGCGACGCGGAGCGCGGTCGTACGGTCACCTCCATTCCTCTCACGGACGCCGATCCGCTCGGCTCCGCGAGTTTCGGAACCCTGGTCCGTGACGCAGCCGAGCAGATGTCGACCCTGGTCCGCGCCGAGGTCGAGCTGGCCAAGGCCGAGGTCACCGGCGAGATCAAGAAGGGCCTGCAGGGCAGCGTCTTCTTCATCCTCGCGCTCACCGTGCTGTTGTTCAGCACCTTCTTCTTTTTCTTCTTCCTCGGCGAGCTGCTCGACGTGTGGCTGGCGCGCTGGGCGGCCTTCCTGATCGTCTTCCTGCTGATGATCGCGGCGACCGCGGTGCTGGCGTTCCTCGGGTACCGGCGGGTGAAGAAACTGCGCGCGCCGGAGAAGACGATCGACTCGCTCAAGCAGGCGCGCACGGTACTGCCGCACGGGCTGGGCGCTTCCGCGCACGAGGATCGCCTCGTGCTGGAGAAGCGGACTTCCTAGGCGCGTTCACGAGCCGATACGGCGGCTACTAGGCTCGATCGGCGTGTCGGCGAACTTGCTTCCGGATCCGTCCAGCGTCCGTTACGACGGACGGTGGACCCATCGGGACGTGCACGCCAACGGCATTCGATTCCACGTCGTGGACGCGGCGCCCGAGCGCTCCGATGCCCCGCTGGTCGTGCTGCTGCACGGCTTCGCCGACTTCTGGTGGTCCTGGCGTCACCAATTGACCGGCCTGGCCGAGCTCGGCTACCGAAGCGTGGCCGTCGACCTGCGCGGCTACGGCGACAGCGACAAGCCGCCGCGCGGTTACGACGGCTGGACGCTCGCCGGTGACGTCGCCGGGCTCATCCGGGCGCTCGGCTACACCGAGGCGACGCTGGTCGGGCACGCCGAAGGCGGATTGGTCTGCTGGACCACCGCGGTGCTGCATCCGCGACTGGTGCGTTCCATCGCGCTGGTCGGCTCGCCGCATCCGTCGGCGCTCAAGAGCGCCGTGCTGCGCAACCGCCGCCAGCGCGCGGCCTGGCTGCCGAACTTCCTTCGCTACCAGTTGCCCCGCTACGGCGAGCATCTACTGACCACCGCCGACGGCTTCGAAGTGGAACGACTGCTACGGCAGCGGGTGAGCGCGGGATGGGCGGGCACCGCCGAGTTCGTCGACACCGCACGACGCATGCGGTCGGCGATTCGCGTTCCCGGGGCCGCGCATTGCGCGCTGGAATACCAGCGCTGGGCCTTCCGCAGTCAATGGCGTCCGGACGGCCGCCGGTTCATGGCGACCATGCGCGAACCCATCCACATTCCGGTACTGGCGATGCGCGGCGAGCTGGACGCGTACGTGCTGCCGGGGACCTTCCGCCGCGACCTCCATCTCTCGCCGGAACGGCGGCTGGCCGGTATCCCGGCGGCGGGCCACTTCGCTCACCAGGAGAACCCGGACGCCGTGACCACGGAGCTGGCCAAGCTTCTCGCCTGAGCCGCTGACACCCGCCCCGGCCACGCGGATGCGTGGCCAGGGCCAGCGATTCAGCTGAGTACGCAGGCGCCGGTATCCACCGGGGCGCCGACTCGTTCGGCCGCGTCGAGCTGGGCGCGGACCTCCGCCAGCGTGAGCACGTACCCGGTGTCGTCGTCGGTGACGGCGGCTCCGAACACAACGCCGAGCACCTGCCCTTCCGTATCCACCAGCGGGCCACCGGAATTGCCCGCCCTGACCTGGCCGCGAACGGTGTAGACCTCACGCTCGACGGTGCCGTTGCGGTAGATGGTCGGGCCGGTGAGATCCAGCGTCTCGCGTACCCGGGCCGCGCTCGCGGTGTACGGTCCGCCGCCCGGGTACCCGAGCACGACCGCGCTGTCACCCGAGCGGGCGGGTGCGGGCGCACGCGGCACCACCGGGGCGGTGAGACCGGGCACGGCGAGCACCGCGACGTCCTTGGACGGATCGAACAGCACGACGTTGGCGTCCAGCGGGCCGCGCGGGGTGTCCACCGCGACGCTCGTGGTGCCCGCGACGACGTGGGCGTTGGTCATCACGCGCTCCGGCGCGATCACGAAGCCCGAACCTTCCAGCGCCCGCTGGCAACTCGGCGCGACGCCCCGGATGCGCAGCACGCTCTGCTGCAGGGACGCGGCGACAGGGCTGGCCAGCACGCTCGGATCCGGCGGTTCGACGGCCGCGATCGGCGCCCGCCCGAACGGCCCGATCACGTCCGGCAGGCCGGAGGTGTTGAGCAGCTTGGAGAACTCGTTGGGCAGCTTGCGCAGCCAGTTCGGCGCGACGTCGTTGACGTCGGCGAGCACCCGCGAGCCGTTGATCGCGGTCGCGATGGCCGGCTGCGAGGAGGTGGCCAGCGGCAGCGCCAGCAGCCACGCGGTGACCAGCACGGCGACCGCCTGCAGCACCGCGCCGACCACGCTGTCCACGCTGCGCGTGAACGGATGACGCATGCCGCTGCGCGCGGCGCGTCCCAGCACCATGCCCGCGACTTCACCGACGATCACCAGCACCACGATGAGCAGCACACCGGTGAGCACCCTGGTGCGGCCCTCGTCGACGTGCAGCAGGATGTGCGGCGCGATCAGGATGCCGGCGACCGCGCCCAGCACCACGCCGAGAAAGGCCAGCGCCGAGGCCACCGCGCCCTGCCGCCACCCCGAGGAGGCGGCCAGCAGCGCGAGCAGCACGACGGCGATGTCGAGCCACGCCGATGAGCTCATAACGTCATCCCCACGGCGGCCAAGGCGGTCTCCAAATCACGAACGTCGTCGTGGTCCCACTCGCGGTCCCAACCGGAGGCCTTGCTGATCCCGGCGAGGATCCCGCCGGTCAGGCCCCAGACCAGCATCCCGTCCACCTGGAACGCCGGGCTCTGGTAGCCGAGGGTGCTGCGGACCAGGAAGCGGTTGGCGGGATCGAGCAGCTGCGCCAACGGGACGCGCACGACCCGCTCGGTCTCGCCCTGATCGACGACCCGCACCGCGCCCGGCGTGCGCCAGTACGCGAGGACCGGCGAAACGTCGAAACGGGACGGCGGCACGAACAGCTTCGGCAGCACCGCGTACGGCTCCACGCCGAACCGGTCGAGACCGGTCTCCTCGCAGGCCTCGCGCAGCGCGGTGTCTATCGGCCCGGCGTCGTCCGGGTCCACCGCACCGCCGGGGAAGGCGACCTGCCCGCGATGCTGGCGCATGGTGGAGGCGCGCTGGGTGAGCAGCACTTCCGCGTCGGCGGGCAATCCGCCGGGTGCGGCCGGGTCCGGCTCGGGCGAGCCGCCGAACAGCACGAGCACCGCGGCTTGACGCGGCTTCGAAGTCAGGGTCATGGCGCGGCGCAGCGCCCGCGCCCTGGTCAGGGTGTCAGCGCTGTCGGCGACCGGCTCGGCCGAGCGGGTCAGCCATTTCGGGATGTCGGGCGGCATTTCGATGCTCATCGCACACCTCCCCCGCGCATTCGCCCACCGAGCCGCGTGCTCGCCCGCACCGTCACCTCCACCATCGATTCGTCCACCCGCGTTGTCATGCGGCCACTCCGAGCTTGCCCGCCACCGTGTTCGCGATGTCATCCACCCCGTCGAACGCCCGCACCACGACGTCGGCGACCGAGCCGTCGGCCCGCACCAGCACCGAAATCGGTAACACCGCGGGAGCGCCGACGGCCGTGCGTACCCGCGCGTCGGCGTCGAGCACGCCGGGCAACTGAACGTCCAGTCCGCGCAGCCGCGACAGGGCCTTGGCCTCATCAGGGTCGCTGTGCACGGTCAGCACGGTAATCGCGTTCCCGGCGCGTCGCGCGTATTGCTGCAAATACGGCAACTCCTCAGCGCACGGTGCGCACCAGTAGGCCCACAGGTTCAGCAGGGCGGGCTTGCCCGCCAGCGCGGCGGCCAGGTCGACGGGCCTGCCGTCCGCCAGGCAGTCCAGAGTCATCCCGGCCAGCGGACCGGTTCCGGTGGCGGCGCCGCTCGGGCAGGCGGGCAGACCGGCGGCGGCGCGCACGTCATCGGAAACGCCGGGGGTGCTGGGAGGCGACTGCCGCCCCGTCGTCTCGTCGTCGTCGCCGCGCGGCCACACCGCGACCGCCAGCGCCACCACCACGATCAGACCGGCCAGTGCCCACCGCCACGCATGCCCCGCACTCCTTCGGCCCGAGGGCTCCGGGCTCACCGGCCCACCAGCTCGAGCAGATGCTCCCGCTCCGGCCCTTTCACCAGCTTGGCCGCCGCATCCGGATCGGTCGGCCCGATCCCGAACGACGGGCAGTCTTTGGCCAGGACGCACGCGCCGCACGCGGGCTTGCGGGAATGGCACACGCGCCTGCCGTGGAAGATCACCCGGTGGGAGAGCATCGTCCATTCCTTGCGCTCGATCAGCGCGCCGACGATGTGCTCGACCTTCACCGGATCTTCCTCGTCGGTCCATCCCCAGCGGCGCACCAGGCGGCCGAAATGAGTGTCGACCGTGATGCCGGGCACCCCGAACGCGTTGCCGAGGATGACGTTGGCCGTCTTGCGCCCGATGCCCGGCAACCGCACCAGTTCGGTCAGGGTGTGAGGCAATTCACCGTCGTACTGCTCCAGCAGTGCTTGGCCGAGGCCGATCAGCGAGGCGGCCTTGTTCCGGAAGAACCCGGTGGGCCGGATGTATTCCTCCAGCTCCGCGCGGTTTGCCTCGGCGTATGCGCGGGCGTCCGGGTAGCGGGCGAACAACGCGGGCGTGGTGAGATTCACGCGCTCGTCGGTGCACTGGGCGGAAAGTATTGTCGCCACCGCCAATTCGAGCGGTGTGGTGAAATCCAGCTCACAGTGCGCGTCGGGGAAAGCGGTCGCCAGTTCGCGGTTCATCCGGCGCGCGCGGCGGACCAGCCCGAGCCGGGTTTCCGCCTGTCGCGCCCTGATTTTCCGTTTCGGAGCCGCGGCGGTGGCCGGCGGCGTTTCGGAGGGCTCGGAGCCGGGCGGAAGCCCGTTCCCGGCGGCGGTGGAGGGGGAGACGCGCACGCGTCCACCATACGGAACCGCCGGACAACGTTGCCCTTCCAGTTCAGTTGCCGTGTTCCATCTGAGACCTCGACGGTGTTTACTGCTCGTCATGCAAGGACTCGCTGTGGTGCTCTTCCCAGTGGTGCTGATGCTGTTCGCACTGGGTATGGAGCGGGTCGAGAACCGGCTCCGCAAGCTTCTCGAACCCGACGAAGAGGTTCAGCAGTACCTGGACAAGGCAAGCAATGCCGAGGTGAAGGAGCTGACGAAGCTCGGTTTGCCTGCCGCTGTGGCGCGGATGCGCAAGCGTCGCTCTCGCGGCGAGGAGCTGGACGTGGCCCGCGCGAGCTGACGTGGCGCGAGCGTCGCGCAATCCACTCGTTACGTGGTGTCCGTCACTACGCTGTAGTGACGCCGCGTAGACTGCGCTGTTGGCCGAGTCGCTTCGGTCCAGTACAGAGCCATTTCCCATAAGGAGCACATTCGTGGACGAGGCCCTCGCCAGAGCAGGCATCTTCCAGGGCGTCGAGCCCACTGCGGTGGCCGCCCTCGCCAAGCAACTTCAGCCGGTGGATTTCCCGCGCGGCCACGTCATCTTCAACGAGGGCGAGCCGGGCGACCGGCTGTACATCATCACGGCGGGCAAGGTGAAGATCGGACGCCGCTCGCCGGATGGCCGCGAGAACCTGCTGACCATCATGGGCCCGTCCGACATGTTCGGCGAGCTGTCGATCTTCGACCCGGGCCCGCGTACCTCCACCGCCACCACGGTGACCGAGGTGCGCGCGGTGACGATGGACCGCGACGCCCTCAAGACCTGGATCGATCAGCGGCCCGAGATCGCCGAGCAACTGCTGCGCGTTCTCGCCCGCCGCCTGCGCCGCACCAACAACAACCTGGCCGACCTGATCTTCACCGACGTCCCGGGCCGGGTCGCCAAGGCGCTGCTGCAGCTCGCGCAGCGCTTCGGCACCCAGGAGGCGGGTGCGCTGCGGGTCACCCACGACCTGACCCAGGAGGAGATCGCCCAACTGGTGGGCGCCTCCCGCGAGACCGTGAACAAGGCGCTCGCCGACTTCGCGCATCGCGGCTGGCTGCGTCTGGAGGGCAAGAGCGTGCTCATCTCCGACTCCGAGCGCCTCGCGCGCCGCGCACGGTAACGCACGGAACCTATACGGCGACGCCGGGTTCAGCGCTCCACTGAACCCGGCGTTCTGTCGTTCTGCTATCCCTGCGCGCGCAGGTAATTCAGCTGAGCCTGCACCGAACTGCGCGCGGCAGGCCACAGCCGCTTGTCCACGTCCGAGTACACCCGCCGCACCACCGCCATCGCACCCGCATCCGGGCCGAGCGTCCGCAGCGCCTCCCGCACCTGATCGAGGCGCTCGTGCCGATGAGCGATGTAGTAGCGGGCGACCGGCTCCAGATCCGGGTGATCCGGACCGTGGGCGGGCAGCAACGCCTTGCCCTTGCCCGCCTCGACCAGCCGGTCCAGCGAGGACAGATAGTCGGCCAGGGTGCCGTCGCTGGAGTCCAGCACGGTGGTTCCCGCGCCGAGGATGGTATCGCCGGTCAGCACCGCGTCGTCGAGGAGGAAACTCACCGAGTCGGCGGTGTGGCCCGGCGTGTGCAGCACGGTGATCCGCAAGCCCGCCGCCTCGATCACCTCACCGTCCTCGAGGCGGGCGTCCGAGCCCCGCAGGAAGGCGGGATCCTTGGCTCGCACCGGCGTGCCGGTCAGCGAGACCAGCCGATCTATACCGCCGGTGTGGTCGTGATGGCGGTGGGTGATCAAGGTGAGGGCGATCCGGCCACCGGTGGCGTCGGTGATCGCGGCGCTGTGCGCTTTGTCTTTCGGCCCCGGGTCCACGACCACACAATCCGACCGTCCGGGGGCGCGAAGGATCCAGGTGTTGGTTCCCTCCAGGGTCATCTGCCCCGGATTGTCGGCGAGCAGCACCGCCGCCGTTTCGGTGACCTGCCGGAGCTGCCCGTAGGCGGGGTGTGTCAACGTCATCGCAAACCTCGGATAGAGATGGAGCCGGTAGTTCCGGTCTAGCGCACCTCGGCGATGAGTTCGACTTCGACCGGGGTGTCGCGCGGAAGTTCGGCGACGCCGACGGCCGAGCGCGCGTGCTTGCCCGCGTCACCGAAGACCTGCCCCAGGAACTCCGACGCGCCGTTGATCACCACCGGCTGATCGCCGAAGCCCGGCGCCGATGCGACGAACCCGACCACCTTCACGATCCGCACCACCGCGTCCAGCCCGACCAGGTCGTGCACCGCCGCCAGCGCGTTCAGCGCGCACAACCGCGCGGCCTCCTTGGCCGCCTCGACCGAAACCTCCGCGCCGACCTTGCCGACCGCGGACAATCGACCGTCTACGAACGGCAGCTGGCCGGAGGTGTAGACGAGCGACCCGGTACGGATCGCGGGAATGTAGGCCGCGACCGGGGCCACGACCGGAGGCAGGGTGAGTCCGAGTTCGGCGAGATTTTTCTCCCACTGGGTCACTGCGTCACCCTCCTCTACTTGGGCCGCTTGAGGTAGGCGACGTGCTGCTCACCGGTCGGGCCGGGCAGCACCGTGACCAGCTCCCAGCCGTCGGCTCCCCACTGGTCGAGGATCTGCTTCGTCGCGTGCGTCAGCAGCGGCACGGTCGCGTACTCCCACAAGGTCGTATCACTCATGTGCGAGAGCGTAGCTCTGTTGAATTGCGGCGACTGCGTCGCGGCGTGTTCGCGGCCTTCGTGTGGCTGGAGGCACAGGTGGGAGCCGGATTCTGTCTGGTACAGCGGCGCGCCGGGACCGGGGAGTAGCTGGAGCCCTCGGACGGCATCGGGTAACGAGTTATAGGCTCGCGATCGTGGGAGTACCAACAGCAGTGCCGCTTTCGGCGGAGCCGGGACTGGACACAAGGTGGCCGAAGCGCGCTGAGCAGGCCCGCTTGCACTACGTCTCCGGCAAGGGAGGCACGGGCAAGTCGACGGTGGCCGGGGCCCTGGCCCTGGCGCTCGCCGCGGGCGGACGGCGCGTGCTGTTGGTCGAGGTGGAGAGCAGACAATCGATCGCGCAGCTGTTCGACCTGCCGCCGCTGCCACCGACCGAGACACGAATCGCCACCGCGGACGGCGGCGGTGAGGTGGTCGCACTGGCGCTGGACATCGAGCACGCGTTTCTCGAATACCTCGACATGTTCTACAACCTCGGCTTCGCGGGGCGGGCGATGCGCAGGATGGGCGCCATCGAGTTCGTCACCACGATCGCGCCCGGTCTACGCGACGTCATCCTGACCGGCAAGATCAAGGAATGCGCGGTTCGCGTGGACAAGTCCGGCAGGCGGGTCTACGACGAGATCGTGGTCGATGCCCCGCCCACCGGCCGGATCGCCGGGTTCCTCGACGTCACCAAGGCGATGGCCGAAGTAGCCAAGGGCGGGCCGATCGCCTCGCAGGCCGAGGGCGTGTCCAAACTGCTGCACTCCGACCAGACCATGATTCATCTGGTCACGCTGCTGGAAGCGCTGCCGGTGCAGGAAACCACGGACGCCATCGCCGAGCTCACCGCCGCCGACCTACGCATCGGCACCGTCATCGTAAACCGGGCGACCGAAGGCCAGCTCCCAGCGGACCTGCGCGCCCGGGCCGCTCGGGGTGAGCTGGACGCCGACGCCGTCCGCGCGGGCTTGGCCGCCGCGGGGATCGACCTCTCCGACAGCGATTTCCAGGGCCTGCTCACCGAGACGTTCGAGCACTCCGCCACTCTGCAAGCACAGGACGACAGCGCCGAGGAACTGGCCAAGGTCGACATCTCCCGGCTCTACCTGCCCGCCCTTCCCGACGGAATGGATCTGGGCGGACTCTACGAACTAGCCGAACACCTCACCGCACAGGGAGTCCGATGAGCACGCCGACCCACCCCCCGGCTGCCTCGCTCGATGTTTCGCGGATCCTGGCCGACCCCTCCGCCCGCGTGGTGGTCTGCTGCGGCTCCGGTGGCGTCGGCAAGACGACCACCGCCGCCGCCATCGCGCTGCGCGCCGCCGAGCAGGGACGCAAGGTCGTGGTGCTCACCATCGACCCCGCGCGCAGGCTGGCCCAGTCACTGGGCGTCGCCGACCTGGGCAACAACCCCCAACGGGTGGCGCTGGGTCCCGAGGCCAAGGGCGAGTTGTACGCGATGATGCTCAACATGCGCCGCACGTTCGACGACATGGTGCTCGAGCACACCAGCGGGGAGAAAGCGGAGCAGATCTTCGCCAACCCCTTCTATCAGACGGTCGCTTCCTCCTTCGGCGGCACACAGGAATACATGGCGATGGAGAAGCTGGGCCAGCTGGCCCACCGAGGCGAGTGGGACCTGATCGTGGTCGACACCCCGCCCTCGCGCAATGCCCTCGACTTCCTGGACGCTCCCAAGCGACTGGGCAATTTCCTCAACGGCCGGATGATCCGGGTGATCATGGCTCCCGGCCGCGGCGTCACCCGGTTGGTGACCGGCGCGATGAGCTTGGCGGTGCGCGGTGTGTCCACCGTCGTCGGTGGTCAGATGCTCAAGGACGCGTCCAACTTCCTGCAATCGCTGGAGTCGCTGTTCGGTGGCTTCCAGGAACGGGCGGAGCGGACCTTCGCGATGCTGTCGAAGCCGGGCACGCACTTTCTCGTGGTGGCGGCGCCGGAACCGGACGCGCTGCGGGAGGCCTCGTTCTTCGTCGATCGCCTCTCGACCGAGAGAATGCCGCTGGCGGGTCTGGTGCTCAACCGCACGCATCCGGCGCTGAGCACGCTGCCGGCCGATCACGCCCTCACCGCCGCCGACCAGGTGGCGGACTCCGATCCGCTCACCGCGGCGGTGCTGCGTGTGCACGCCCGCCGGGTCGCCACCGACAAGCGGGAGCAACACCTGCTCCACCGCTTCACGGGCGCGCACCCGCGCGTGCCGATCGTCTCGGTCACCGCGCTTCCGTTCGAGGTGTCCGACCTCGACGCGCTGCGCGTCGTCGGCGATCAGCTCACCGGCACGACCCGCGCGACCGCCTGATACTTAGGCGAATCCGCTATTGCTCCGAACGAAAATAGTGGTCCTGAAACGAAACTGAGCCCGCTCGCGCGGGCTCCGTTTCGGTTTTGCCGGTCTACATCGACCTCCATCGACCTACATCGCCACTTGATGCTGACGCTGGGCCTGGAAGAAATCGGCCCACGAGGTCACTTCCGGATGCTGCTTCAACAGGGCGCGGCGCTGCCGCTCCGTCATGCCGCCCCACACACCGAACTCGACGCGGTTGTCGAGCGCGTCGGCACCGCACTGCATGAGCACTGGGCAGTGCCTGCAGATCGTCGCCGCTTTGCGCTGCGCCGCGCCGCGGACGAACAACTGATCGGGATCCACTTCCTTGCATCGGGCCTGGGCTACCCAGGCGATCCTTGCTTCGGCCTGCTCCACGTCCAATCGAGCGATGGGGGTTGTCATGTGCATTTGGTGTGCCCCTTTGCAGTCCGAACACCGGGTCAACGGCGCTCCAGAATCGCGTTGTCACCACGCAGCACCCAAACCCCGCTGCGAAGTGCACCACATTCCACTTTGAGTGTTAGCTCTATCACACTGGGTTCTCAATCTAGGTAAAGGTATGGCGCTTGCGCAAGACCACCTCGAGATTTTTTGGTACGTCCGTCCCTGCAAAGCCGGGCCCGCACTGGACGGGCAGGCAGATTGCCCATGGGCCGTCGTACGACACGCCGAGCGCGATCGCGCGACACGCCCATTCCGGTTCGCGAACAAGCAGTTCCGGGCTCCGGACAAACGCCGCCAAGAACGCTCGAATGGCAACCCGTAGTCTTGTTTCGTGCCGATCACACATACGCTCGCGCGGCTGGCCGGCAGCTGCGTGCTGGCCTCCGTGCTCGTCGCCGGGTTGTTGTTCCCGCTCGCCGGCGGCTTCGGGTTCGTCTCCAACCGTGCCGCCGACGCCGTCGACAACGTCTCCGCGGAGCTGGTCGAGGGAACGGTGCCCGCGGTCTCGACCATGGTCGACGCGGCGGGCAATCCGATCGCCTGGCTGTACGAGCAGCGCCGATTCGAGGTCCCCAGCGACCGGATCTCCAACGACATGAAACTGGCGATCGTGTCCATCGAGGACCGCCGCTTCGCCGAGCACGAGGGCGTCGACTGGCAGGGCACGCTGCGCGCATTCCTCACCAACACCACCAGCGGCGAGGTCCAGCAAGGCGCCTCGACACTGGATCAGCAGTATGTGAAGAATTTCCAGCTACTGGTGGTCGCCAAAACCGACGCCGAGCGCCGGGCCGCCATCGAGACCACTCCGGCCCGCAAGATCCGGGAGATCCGGATGGCCCTGACGCTGGACCGCGAGCTGACCAAGGACGAGATCTTGACCAGGTACCTCAACCTGGTCCCGTTCGGTAACTCCTCCTACGGCATCCAGGACGCCGCGAAGACCTACTTCGGCATCGACGCGGCCGAGCTGAACGTGTCGCAGGCCGCGATGCTGGCGGGCATGGTGCAGAGCTCGTCCAAGCTCAACCCCTACACCAACCCGGACGGCGTGCTGGCCAGGCGCAACACGGTGCTGGACACGATGATCCAGAACATCCCCAGCCGCGCCGAGGAGTTCCGCGAGGCCAAGACCAAGCCGCTGGGCGTGCTGCCGGAGCCCAAGGGCCTGCCGCGCGGCTGCATCGCGGCCAACGACCGTGGCTTCTTCTGCGACTACGCGCTGCAGTATCTGGCCAATTCGGGCATCAGTCGCGAGCAGATCGAAAAGGGCGGCTACCTGATCAGGACGACCCTCGACCCGGCCGTGCAGGACTCGGTGAAGCGAGCGGTGACCGACGCGGCGAACCCCGATCTGGACAACATCGCAGAGGTCATGTCCGTGGTCGCGCCGGGGCAGGACTCGCATCCGGTGCTCGCGATGGCCAGCAGTCGCACCTACGGCCTCAACCGGGACGCGAGCGAGACCGTGCAGCCGCAGCCGTACTCGATGGTCGGTGACGGCGCGGGCTCGATCTTCAAGGTGTTCACGACCGCCGCGGCCATGGAGAAAGGGCTCGGCATCGACGCCCAGCTGGAGGTGCCCGGCCGGTTCGAGGCCAAGGGCATGGGTAACGGTGGTGCGCGCGGATGCCCGCCCGCCACCTACTGCGTCGAGAACGCGGGCCGGTACAAGTCGCCCATGTCGGTGACCGAAGCGCTGGCAACCTCGCCGAACACCGCCTTCGTCAAGCTGATCCAGGCCGTCGGCGTCACCCCGACCGTGGACATGGCGGTCCGGCTCGGTATGCGCTCGTTCACCGAAGCGGGCAGCTCGGGCCACGGCAACCAGAGCCTGGCCGACATGATCAAGGACCAGAACCTCGGCTCGTTCACCCTGGGCCCGGTCGCGATCAACCCGCTCGAGCTGTCCAACGTCGCCGCGACGCTGGGTTCCGGCGGCCGATGGTGCCCGCCGAACCCGATCAAGGAGGTCATCGACCGCCAGGGCAAGCAGGTGCCGCTGACGCAGCAGGCTTGCGAACAGGTCGTCGAGCCCGGTCTGGCGAACACCCTCGCCAACGCCATGAGCAAGGACGACACCTCGGGTACGGCGGCGGCCGCGGCCCAGTCGGTGGGCTGGAACCTTCCGATGGCGGGCAAGACCGGTACCACCGAGAGTCACCGCTCCTCGGCCTTCCTCGGGTTCACGAACTCGCTCGCCGCCGCGGTGTACGTCTACGGTGACAGCCCGACTCCCGGTGAGATCTGCTCCTTCCCGCTGCGCAACTGCGGCGACGGCAACCTGTTCGGCGGTAACGAACCGGCGCGCACCTGGTTCAACGCGGTCAAACCGGTGATACCGCTGTTCCCGCCGCCCGCACTGCCGCCGCTGGACGACAAGTACGTGCGCGGCGCGAACAACGCCCAGGTGCCCGACGTCGTCGGCATGCCCCAGGGTGAGGCGACCGCCAAGCTGGTCGCGGCGGGCTTCCAGGTGTCGCCGGTGACCGGCGCGGGCGATCGTCCCAAGGGCACCGTGATGGGTACCGCGCCGAACGGGTCGGCGATTCCCGGCTCGGTGATCACGCTGTACATCAGCGACGGCACCGTCCGGGCCGCGCCGCCGCCGGGCCCGCCGCCACCGCCGCCGGGATTGCCGGGGCTGCCGCTACCGCCGCGGCTGCCGCCGATCCCGATCCCGATCCCGATTCCGCGCTGAGCATGAGAAAGGGGCCGCGAACCACATGGTTCGCGGCCCCTTTCTCGCTGTTGTCCTACAGCCGCGCTTTCACTGCGGCCGAAACGCGTGAGCCGTCGGCCTTGCCCGCGGCGAGCCCGGTGGCGATCTTCATGACCTGGCCCATCTGGCGCATCCCGGGACGCTCACCGATCTCCTCGGCGACCTGCGCGATGGCGGTGTCGGCGAGATCGGCCACCTCGGCGTCGGTCAGCTGGGTGGGCAGATACTCTTCGATGATGCGCGACTCGGCATGCTCGTTCGCCGCCAGTTCGCCGCGCCCGGCCTGCGTGTACACCTCGGCGGATTCGTTGCGCTTCTTCGCCTCCTTCTGCAGCACGGAGACGACCTCGGCGTCGGTGAGTTCACGCGCCTGAGCGCCGGCGACCTCAGCGGTCTGGATCGCCGACAGCAGCATCCGCAATGTGGAAAGGCGCAGCGTGTCCTTGGCTTTCATCGCGGCGGTCAAGTCCGCGCGCAGCTGCGATTTGAGTTCCGACATGCCGCTCACGGTAGCCGCTGCGGCGCGGCGGTCCCACTACATTTGCCGCGTCGCGCGAATTCCCGTCGCGAACGGGGCGCTTGTGCGTAAACACACTCGGCGCTCCCGCGTGAGGTCACCTATGCTGGGCAAATGCCCGTGATCTCGACCTCTGCTGTCCGCACGACCGCGCTGGGAGCCGCCGGGGCCGCGGTGGCCGGAATCGGCTACGCCTCGCTGGTCGAACGCAACGCCTTCGTCCTACGGGAGGCGACCATGCCCGTGCTGGCGCCGGGGTCGTCGTCGCTGCGGATGCTCCACCTCAGTGACCTGCACATGATGCCGGGGCAGAAGCTCAAGCAGCAGTGGCTGCGGGAGCTGGACCGGCTGGAACCCGACCTGGTGGTCAACACCGGCGACAACCTCTCGCACCAGAAGTCGGTGCCCGCGGTGGTCCAGGCCCTCGGCGGATTGCTCTCCCGCCCAGGCCTTTTCGTTTTCGGCAGCAACGATTACTTCGCGCCGGTGGCGAAGAACCCGCTGAAGTACTTCAAGAAGGATCACCGCCGCACCTACGGCGCGCCGCTGCCCTGGAAAGACCTGCGCGCGGCCTTCACCGAGCGCGGTTGGCTCGATCTCACGCACGTGCGCCGCGATCTGGAGGTGGCGGGCATCCGCATCGCCACCGCCGGTGTCGATGATCCGCACTTGCAACGCGACCGCTACGACACCGTCGCGGGCGCCCCGAACCCGCTGGCCGATCTGCGGATCGGCCTCACCCACTCCCCCGAGCCCCGAGTGCTGGATCGCTTCGCCGAGGACGGCTACGACCTGGTGCTGGCCGGGCACACCCACGGCGGCCAGCTGTGCCTGCCCGGCTACGGCGCACTGGTCACCAACTGCGGGATCGACCGGTCCCGGGTGAAGGGTCCGTCGAAGTGGGGTGCGCACACCCAGCTGCACGTCTCCGCGGGCGTCGGCACCTCCCCGTGGGCGCCGTACCGATTCTGCTGCCGCCCGGAGGCGACCTTGTTGACGCTGGTGGCCGCGCCTCCGAAGCGGCCGGTGGCCGACACGGGCCACGGGGTGTCGGCATCGGAGGCCGTGGCCCGCTAAGGTCCCCTGCCGAGACGTGTGGCAGGTAGGGGACAACTGTGAGTGGATTCGACGACCGGCGCGGCCCGACGAACCCGGGGCGGCCCGCCGGGCCACCCACGGCAGGGCAGCAACCCATCGACCGCCCGCATCTCGTGCCCGTACCCGCCCCGGACGACGCCGATGCCACGTGGCGGCCGAACCTCGTGACGCCTCCGATCGCACCGGACCGATCCGACGTCCCGCCACCGTCGTCGCAGTGGCAGCCGGGCGGGTACGACGAACCCCCGCACCCCGCTGTCACGCCCTGGCAGCGTGGTGGGCAGGAACAATCCTCCGGCCATGATGCTGGGCAGCGTCCTGTGGATCCGAACGAGCATGCCCCGACGTCCCGGTGGCAGCCGGAAGCCGGAGGCGCGCCGTCTCATCCTCGGCAGCCCGACCCCACCATGCAGTGGCCACCGAACGACGAGACCGCGCCCACCCTTCAGTGGCGACCCGGCGGGCAGAGTGACCCCGCCACGTCATGGGCAGGTGGTCCGGCGTCGAACACTTCCGGACAGGCCGATCCGACCATGCTCTCCCAGTCACTGGAGGGCCCGCAGCCCGGACGCGACGACCCGACCGTGCTCCGCCCGTCTCTCCGACCGGCCGGGCAGTGGCCGCCGCAGTCCGAGCCGACTCCCGTCGCGCCCGGGCGCGACGATCCGACCATGCTCGGGCAGCCGCTCGGCGCGCTCGACCAGCCCGCTCCGTTCGGGGGGCGGGGGCCGAGTCCCGGCGACGCCGCGCCGACCCTGCTCGGCTATCCGAGCGCCGACCGGTTCGGCCGACCGGCGCAGACCTTGCAGTGGCAACCACCGGGAGGACCAGGGCAGTACGGCGCCGCGCCAGGTGGTCGGTATCAGCCCTACGGCCCCCATGACGGCTTCGGCGGACCGCCGCCACAGCCGAACCGTCCGGGCGGGAGCGGCAAGGGGAAGATCGTTCTGTCGGCCGGTCTGGCCGTACTGCTGGTGGCGGGTCTCGTCGCCGGCGCGGTGGCCTTGACCACTATGAAGACAGACGATCCCGCACAGGCCGGCTCGCCCTCGATGGTGAACGCGCTCACCACTACGGCGGGCTCGCCCGCCCGGACGACGACGACCAAACCAGCCCCGACGACGACCGCGCGGGGGCAAGGCGACAAAACCCCGCTCATACCCGGCTACCAGGTCGTACGAGCGCCCGACAGCGGCGCCGCCTACGACGTGCCCGCCGACTGGACGATCGCCCCGCAGAACACCATCGGCGGCTTCGGTGAACCGCCGAACGCCGTCGTGGGTAAGGGCTTGGCCAGCGAAGGCAAGGGCTACTGCCCCGGCTCCACGCGAACCGTCGCTTTCCTCACCGGCTCCGACACCTCCGACCCGGGTCGAGCGGCAACCGAGCTCGGCACGCGGACCGCCACGCTCGCCTACAAGGCCACGCCCGGCGGCACACCGGGCCTGCCCATGCCGTTGGCGTCGCTGGACGGATCCCAGCACGGCATGTTCGTGGAAACCAAAGGCACCGTCGCCGACGCCAAGCCGGGTTGCGCGAAGGCGTACTCCGTCTACACCGCCGCGTTCCCCAACGACAACGGCACCTTCGTCATGGTGATCGCCGCCGACACCGGCGTCCCGAACGCACTCGACGCCGAGACCGCCAAGCGCATCTTCACCAGCATCCGCCCCCTCGCAGGCTGACTGACCTGCCGGTTTAACGTCTCGCGTCCCCCTGTTGTAAGCTACTCCAGGTTCGCATCACGGGGTGTGGCGCAGCTTGGTAGCGCGCTTCGTTCGGGACGAAGAGGTCGCAGGTTCAAATCCTGTCACCCCGACTCGTGGTTGAGACGACGGGAAGGCCCCTGACCAGTACGCATGGTCAGGGGCCTTCTCCGTTGCCAGGGACACCCGGAGTGATGCCGATGCCGGTAGGCAGCGAAAAGGCAGCATCAGCCCGGAATCAGCTCACCAGGACGCCATCGGAGCCCTTCTGTGGACGGACGGTGCGGAGGCAGCGAACTCGCGGCACTCCGCGCGGCGTGGATCGACCGGTGCAGACCGGCCGCCGCTGTGGCCGCCGAACCGCTCCCGCTTCCCTTGAACGCCGGTTAGCCTCGGAGCACGATCGACCCAGAACCGAAGGGCAGCAACAGCTATGAACGGACCCAGCCGTCCATCCGCCGCAGTCGAGGGTCTGCTCACCGGCAAGACCGCCGTGATCACCGGCGCCAGCCGAGGTATCGGCCTGGCGATCGCGATCAGGTTCGCGGCGGAGGGCGCGAACGTCGCGATGGTCGCCCGCACGCAGGAGCCGCACCCAAAACTGCCCGGCACCATCCACACCGCCGCGGCTCGGGTCGAGGCCGCCGGCGGCGACGTACTGCCGCTGGTGGCGGACGTCCGCGACGACAGGGCGATGACCGAGGTGGTCGACCAGGTCGTCGATCGGTTCGGCGGCATCGACATCTTGGTCAACAACGCCGGATCGGTCGATCTGACCAACGCCGAGCAGATCGGCATGCAGCGCTACGACCACATGCAAGCCGTGAACCTTCGCGCCCCGTTCCTGCTGTCGAAGCTGGCTCTCCCGCATCTGCGCGTCTCGGCCGGGGCCGGTCGGAACCCGCATATCGTCACGCTCTCCCCGCCGCTCAACATGAATCCCGAATGGGTCGGCAACGGCGTCGCCTACACCGTCTCCAAATACGGTGTCAGCATCGCCACCATCGGTTTGGCGCACGAATTCCGGCCATACGGCATCGCCGTCAACTCGCTGTGGCCACGCACGAAGATCGACACCGCCGCGGTGCGCAATCTGCTCGGCGGCGAGGAAGCCGTCGCCGCGTCCCGCACCGCCCACATCTGCGCCGACGCCGCCCTGCTCATGGTGACCAGCCCCGCCGCGACACATACCGGTCAGCTTCTGCTCGATGAGGACGTCCTCACTGCCAACGGCATCACCGATCTCGACCGTTACCGCGTGGTTCCCGGTGACGGTGCGCTGGCCAACGACCTTTTCGTCGACGCGTAGGCAATACGGCGGCGATCGCGGCCGCCGGTTCTGCTCTCGAAACCGAGAAAGTACCGACGACACGAAGAGGATCAATGGTCGTCCGGAGGGGTCATCGGTCCGTGAGCGGGAATACCATCGCTGAAACAGGATTCCCCGCAATCGACGAAAGGTCGGCAGATGAGCAAGCCCGTCGATAGCCTGCCCGCGGACAAACCGCTGTCCGGGAAAACCGCGCTGGTTACGGCGGCCTACACCGGAATCGGCAGGTCGATCGCGAAAACGCTTGCCGCGCAAGGCGCTGTGGTAGTGATTCACCATCCACACTTCCCGGAGCCTGCCGCGGAGGTGGTCGGCGAGATCACCGAAGCCGGCGGCAAGGCGCTGGCCCTCGCGGCGGACGTCGCCGATCGCGGCGAGTACGAGGAGCTGGTGCAGGCGCTGCTCGACGAATGCGGCGGCTGGCACCTGCTGGTCAACACCGCGGCGGTGCCGGAGTCCGAGCCGTTCCCCAAGCTGACCTCGGAAGCATTCGACAGCGGCTTCGCGGCGACGGTGAAGGGCGTGTTCCACGGCTTGCAGGTGGCCTCGCAGCACCTGGCCGACGAAGGCCGGATCATCAACGTCTGTGATCCCGCCGACCCGGGCGGCGCGGTGCACGACGCGACGCGCGGCGCGGTCGAGCAACTCGGCCAGGCCGTGGCCCCGGACTTCGTGCCGCGGCGGATCACCGTCAACACGGTCAGCTACGGCGTCGGCACGACCGACAACGCGGAACTCGAGACCGCACTCGCCGCGCTGAGCCCGGCCGATCCGGCGGCGGTGGTCGCCTACCTGGCCGGAGACGGGGCGAGCACCGTGAACGCGCAAGTCATCCGGATCAACGAGACCGGCTCGCCGCGATAGACCCCCGCCTACGCGCCCGCCGCCGACAGCGGGCGCGTAGGCACACGATCACGCCGTGACCGTACCGCCGTAGGAAGTGAACCCGCGGCCCATCGCCGTACAGCCGAAGCTCCCGTGGAAGCCGACTTGGCAGGACACTCCCGCGTGCTCGATGATCGGACCCCACTGCCCCGAGCCGGTCTTCAGGTCGTGGATGCTGGGATTGCCGCCCGGCAGCGTGTAGGGCGTGCCCGGGTCGAAGGTGGGATGCGCGGGCAGCCAGGGCTGGTCGATCACCATCTCGCTGACGCGCACCGGCACCGGAATGTAGGTGTTGCCGACGTAGTAGCTCAGGTGCAGGGGATAACCGAAATCACACCCGACGGAGCCGTTCCCGAAAATGGCGCAGTTCGTGCTGCCCGTAGCGAAGTAGACCGTGCCGGGGTCGGCTTGCGCGTTACCGGCCGCGATGACCGGCGCGACTGCCACGGCGGCGAGTGCTCCGGCGAACTTCGTGCTGCGCTTCATACCGTCTCCTTGGTGCTTCACTGATCGATGACCGGTTCGACAACTCTGTCGGTCCGGCACCGGATTCCGTTTCGCGGCGCCCCGCCCGCCGGGCACAGCGCTGCGACCTGCGCGGTGAGCAGACCCTAACGCGGCGATAACTTCCGGACACGTCACCGAAATTCGAGGTCAATAGCGTATACAGCCATGTCGACACGGATAGCCACTCTGGCGGACGCGGCGGGCAGACCGCTGCGCGACGTGGTGTACGCGGCCCTGCGCAGCGAGCTCATGAACGGGGACATCAAGTTCGGTGAGCGGCTGACCGAGCCGAAACTCTCGGCCAGATTCGGCATCTCGCGCACGCCGATCCGCGAAGCGCTGACCGTCCTGTGCTCGGATGGACTACTACAGCGAGAAGAATACGGCTTCAGCCCCGTGCGGCCCAGCATTCCACTGATCCGCGACCTGTACGAGCTGCGAATCACGTTGGAGCTGGGCGGTCTTCAGCGCGTGATGACCAATCCCGCGGTCACGCACGATCGGGAGCTGCTGGAGTCCGAGCGCGCCGCGTGGCTGGAGCTGCGCGCCGACCCGCCCGAACAGGAGCCCGGTTTCGTGGTTCGCGACGAGGAATTCCACGTCACGCTGCTCACCGCGGCGGGCAACACCGAGATGGTGCGGGCGCTGAAAGCGGTGAACTCCCGCATTCGTCACGTGCGCATGTACGACTTCATGGTCAACAACCGGATCGAGACCACCATCGCCGAGCATCTGGGCATCCTGGAGGCCGTTCTGGCCGACGACCTCCCGCTCGCCTATCGGCTGCTGCACACGCACATCGGTGAATCGCTGGATGTGGTGCTCGAACGGGTCACCCGCGCGATCGCGGCCATGTCGCTGGCCACGGACTAGCAAGGAGCGGTTGTGGGGCTCAGCTTCGATACGGTGCTCGTCGCCAACCGCGGCGAGATCGCCTGCCGCGTCATGCGGACGGCCCAGGCGCTCGGCCTGAAGACGGTCGCCGTGTACTCCGATGCCGACGTCGGTGGCGCGCACGTCGAAATGGCCGACGTCGCGGTGCATCTGGGTCCGGGCCCGGCGGCGGAGTCCTATCTGCGGGCCGACCTGGTGGTCGAGGCGGCGCTGGCGACCGGAGCGGGCGCCATTCACCCCGGCTACGGTTTTCTCTCGGAGAACGCGGATTTCGCCGCCGCGGTGTCCGGCGCGGGAATCGCGTTCGTCGGACCGACGCCCCAGCAACTGCGCGTTTTCGGTGACAAGCACACCGCCCGAGCGGCCGCACGCGCCGTCGGCGTGCCGCTGGTGCCGGGCAGCGACCTGCTCGATTCGGCCGATCACGCGGTGGCGCAGGCGCATCGGATCGGGTTCCCGGTGATGCTCAAGGCGGTCGGCGGCGGTGGCGGCATCGGTATGCGGGCGTGCTTCGGCGCGGACGAGGTGCGCGCGGCCTACGAGCGCGTGCGGCGCATCGCGGCGGCCAACTTCGGTTCGACCGGTGTCTTCCTGGAACGTTTCGTCGCACGGGCCAGACACGTCGAGGTGCAACTGTTCGGCGACGGGCACGGCCGCGTCATCAGCCTCGGCACCCGGGACTGCTCGCTGCAACGCCGCAACCAGAAGGTGATCGAGGAGGCGCCCGCGCCGGGACTGCCCGCGGAACTGTCCGAGCACCTGCTCTCCGTGTCCCGGGAACTCGCCCGTTCGGTCGGGTACCGCTCGGCCGGAACGGTGGAGTTCGTCTACGACGCCGACGACGGCACCGCCTCGTTCCTGGAGATGAACACCCGCCTTCAGGTCGAGCACCCGGTCACCGAGGCGGTCACCGGCGTCGACCTGGTGGAATGGATGCTGCGCCTGGCCGGTGGCGACACTTCGATGGTGGACGAACAGCCCGACAGCGGGCCGCCGATCACCGGCCATGCCGTGGAGGCGCGCGTCTACGCGGAAGATCCCGGCCACGATTACCGCCCGAGCGCGGGTCTGGTCACGGCAGCGCGGTTCCCGGACGACGTCCGGGTCGACACGTGGATCGCCACCGGCTCGGATGTCAGTCCGTATTACGATCCGCTCCTGGCCAAGGTGATCAGCTCCGGCGCGAGCCGCACGGACGCCTTCGCGGCGTTACGCACCGCGCTCACCGCGACCCGTGTCTACGGCGTGCAGACGAATCTGCCGCAACTGCGCCGAGCCGCCCGCGACGGCCGGGTGCTGCGTATCGAGCACACCACCACCACACTCGCCGACATCCGCCCGGTCGGCCGCCGCATCGACGTGCTCCGCGGCGGAACCATGACCACGGTGCAGGACTACCCCGGCCGAATCGGACTGTGGCAGGTCGGCATTCCGCCGTCCGGTCCGATGGACGATCTCTCCTTCACCCTCGCCAACAGCGCGGTCGGCAATCCGATCGGTGTCCCAGCACTCGAATGCACTCTGCAGGGGCCGCGATTGCACTTTTCCGACACCACCGTCGTGTGCGTCACCGGTGCGCCGACGCCCGTCACGGTGGACGGCCATCCGGTGGCCATGTGGGAGCCCGTCACCGTGGCCGCGGGCGCGGTGCTGGATATCGGCGCACCCACCGACACCGGTCTGCGCACCTATCTGGCGGTGCGCGGCGGCATCGATGCGCCGCTCTATCACGGCAGTGCGGCCACCTTCACCCTCGGCGGCTTCGGCGGTGTGACCGGCAAAGCGGTGGCCACCGGCGACGTACTCGGCATCGACCCGACCGACGCACTCGGCACTCCCGCCGCCGTGCCGCCGGGTGACCGGCCGCGATTCACCCACGACTGGCAGCTGGCGGTCGGTGTCGGTCCGCAGACCTCGCCCGCGTACTTCACCGACGCCGACATGACTCAGTTCTGCACGCACCCGTGGCGGGTCGGCAGCCATGCCAACC
Organism: Nocardia sputi; assembly: GCF_023501985.1. Classification (NCBI taxonomy): domain Bacteria; kingdom Bacillati; phylum Actinomycetota; class Actinomycetes; order Mycobacteriales; family Nocardiaceae; genus Nocardia; species Nocardia sputi. The sequence goes on from NZ_JAMFLC010000030.1 coordinate 23,803, forward strand.
GCACCGGCATCCGGCTGGAAGGCCCGAAGCCGGCCTGGTCGCGCACCGACGGCGGCGAAGCCGGGCTGCACCCGTCCAATCTGCACGACAACCCCTACAGCGTGGGCGCGCTGAACGTCTCCGGCGACACGCCCATCCTGCTCGGACCCGACGGCCCCAGCCTCGGTGGCTTCGCCTGCCCGCTGACCGTGGTGTCCGCGCATCGCTGGCGGATGGGCCAGTTGCGTCCCGGCGACTCGGTGCGCTTCGTACCGGTCGACGACGAGAAGGCGGCGGCGTTGCGGGCGTCCGGCAGCAGCCGCGTGCCGGATCTGGTCACCGACTCCCGCGCGGCCCTGCGTGACCGAGGCATTCTCGGCGGCGTCGAAGCGCGACAGGACCGTCCACGGGTGCGGTACCTGCGCGGCGGGGACGACAACATCCTGGTCGAATACGGCGAGATGGTGCTCGATCTCGGGCTGCGCATGCGGGTGCACGCGCTGGCCGAAGCCCTCGCGGGCGCCCGGCTGCCCGGCATACTCGACGTGACCCCCGGCGTCCGCTCCCTGCACATCCACTTCGACCCCGAGGTGCTGCCGCGGTATCGCTTGCTCGGTGCGTTGGCCGAACTCGAACTCGCGCTGCCCGCCACGACCGATCTGGTGGTGCCGAGCCGCACCATCCGGCTACCGCTGTCGTTCGACGACCCGTCCATCGCCGAAGCGATCGACCGCTACCGCAGCGGTGTGCGCGACACGGCGCCCTGGCTGCCGTCCAACATCGAATTCATCCGGCGCGTCAACGGGCTCGACAGCGTCGAGGACGTGCGTACCGCCGTGTTCGACGCCGAATATCTGGTGCTGGGGCTGGGTGACGTGTATCTCGGTGCGCCGCTGGCGATTCCACTCGATCCGCGACACCGCCTGGTCACCACGAAATACAACCCGGCGCGCACCTGGACCCCGTCCGACGCCGTCGGCATCGGCGGCAAGTACCTGTGCGTCTACGGCATGGCCTCCCCGGGCGGTTACCAGCTGATCGGCCGCACGGTGCCGATCTGGTCCAGCTACCGGCAGTCCGCGCCGTTCGAAGCGGGCACGCCCTGGCTGTTCCGATTCTTCGATCGCGTCGTATGGGAGCCGGTCGGCGCGGATCAGTTACTCGAATATCGCGCGGCGGCCGAGGCGGGCAGGTTCGACGCCGAGGTGAGCGAGGGCAATTTCGCGCTCGCCGACCATATGCGGCTGCTGCGGAACGAGGCCGACTCCATCGCCGAGTTCGAGACCAGGCAGGCCGCCGCGTTCGAGGCGGAGAAGGCCGCGTGGCGGGCAGCGGGAGAATTCGAACGCACCACCGTCGCACCCGTCGCCGCACCGATCGATGACCCTTTGGCCGACCTGCCCGCCGACGCGACCGTGGTGACCGCGCCGATGATCGGCAATGTCTGGCGGGTGGAAGTGCGGCCGGGGCAAAAGGTCACGGCCGGTGCGCCGGTCGCGGTCCTGGAGGCGATGAAACTCGAACTACCAGTGCACAGTCCCCGCGCGGGCACCGTGCTGAAGGTTTTGACCGCCCCCGGGGCCAAGGTGGAGCCGGGGACGCCACTAGTGATGATCGGAGTCGACTGAATGGCCGCAGGCGTCCTGGGCAGCACGTCAACCGACCCCGTCGCACGCGTCGCGGCCGCCTATCGGCGGATCGCCGAAGTCGATCGGCCGGAGGTGTGGATCACGCTGCGACCGCAAGCCGAGGTCGCCGCCGAAGCGGCCGCCCTCGCCCGGCGGCTCGCCGCCGGAGATTCCTTGCCGCTGGCCGGACTCCTGGTGGCGGTCAAGGACAACATCGATGTGGCAGGCCTGCCCACCACCGCGGCCTGCCCGGAGTTCGCCTACCTGCCGGAGGTCACCGCGGCGGCGATCGAACGGCTGACCGCGGCGGGCGCGCTGGTGCTGGGCAAGACGAACCTGGACCAGTTCGCCACCGGGCTGGTCGGCACGCGCAGCCCGTACGGCGCGGTTCGCAACGCCCTCGACCCGGAACTGGTGTCGGGCGGGTCGAGTTCCGGTTCCGCCGCGGCGGTGGCGCTCGGCGTCGCCGACATCGGAATCGGCACCGACACGGCGGGTTCCGGCCGCGTGCCGGCCGCATTGCACGGGATAGTCGGCATCAAGGCCACGCTGGGGGTGATCCCCGCGCACGGAACCGTGCCCGCCTGTGCGGATTTCGACGCCGTGACAGTCTTCGCGGCCGATCTCGACCTGGCAGTGGCCGCGGCCGCGGTGATGGTGGGACCGGAACCGCGCGACCCGCGCAGCCGGACCTGGCCCGCCGACGTCCTGCTGGCCGCCCCGCTCGCGCCGCGCATCGCCGTACCGCGTGCCGACGATCTGGTCACGCTCAGCGCGCCGTATCGGGATGCGTTCGCCCGCACCGTCGCCGCGGTAGCCGACACCGGCGCGAAAGCCGAGGAAATCGACATCTCCGTCCTGCTCGATGCGGCGCTGATGCTCTACGACGGCGCGATCGTCGCCGAACGCTACGCCGCGGTCGGCGCGTTCCTGGATACCGGACCCGCGGGAGCCGATCCCACGGTTGCCGCCATCATCGGCGCGGCGCGGAACAAGACCGGCCCGTCATTCGCCGCCGACCTCGATACGCTGGCCCGCGCGAAGGCGGCGGCGGCCGAACTGCTGCACGGCTTCGACGCACTGCTGTTGCCGACGACCACCGAGCATCCGAGTATCGCCGCGGTGCGAGCCGATCCGATCGGGATCAACCGCCGGATGGGCACCTATACCAACTTCTGCAATCTGCTGGACATGGCCGCCGTCGCCGTGCCCGGCGCACCGACCGCCGACGCCGCGCCGTTCGGAGTCATGGTGGTCACCCCCGCCTTCGCCGATCAGGTCGCCGTCGACCTCGCCGCCCGCCTGGTGGGCCTCGAGAGCGCGCCGCTGCTGGTCGAGCGGGGCGTCGACCTGGCCGTCTTCGGGGCGCACTTGAGGGGGCAGCCACTGCACTGGCAGCTCGAGCGACTCGGGGCCCGCTTCCTCGGCGGCATCCGAACCACCGACGCCTACCGCCTGACCGCGTTGGACACCAGCCCGCCCAAGCCCGGACTGGTGCGGCACGGGCCGGGCCGGGGCGCTGCGATCGAGGGCGAACTCTTCCGCCTCTCCACCGCCGGATTGGGCGCCTTCCTCGCCGAGCTTCCCGCACCCATGGCGCTGACCAGCATCGAACTCGCCGACGGCCGCGACGTGGTCGGTTTCACCTGCACCCACGATGCCGCCGGCGCCGCCACCGACATCACCCACTACGCGAGCTGGCGGAGGTATTTGCGGCAGAGCGCGTAGTTTCCGCGCCGCGCCATGGCCCATGGTCGCGAGGAGTTTCCTCGCCACCATGGGCCATTTTTCGGTCCGCCTGATTAGACATTTGTACTAGACATTTGTGCCAGTTCATGTTAGACATATGTCTGAGACATTCGGTCAACCCAGTGGGAGTCGAGGAAGCCATGAGCCCCAAGTCCGTAAGCAGCCAGCTCCGCGTGCTCGTCGCAGGCGGTGGCATCGGCGGCAATGCCGTTGCGCTGCAACTGCTCCGGTCCGGTATCACGGCCACCGTGGTGGAGCGGGCCGCGGCGCCGCGGCCCGGTGGACAGGCCGTCGACCTGCGCGGGCCGAGCCGGGAGGTGGCCGAGCGGATGGGCATGATGCCCGGCATCCGCGGATATCAGCTCGACGAGCGCGGCATGAGGTACGTCGACGACGAGGGCCGCGAGATCCTCCGCATGTCCGCCGAGTTGTTCGAGGGCAAAGGCGGGGTCGCCGAAATCGAGATCACCCGCGGGGATCTCAGCCAGGTGCTGCTCGACCTGCTCGCCGCCGAGGGCGGGGTGGACTACCGGTACGGCGAGTGGATCACCGCGCTGCGGCAGGACGACGCGGGTGTCGACGTGACATTCGCCTCCGGCGCCGTCGAGCGGTTCGACGTCGTGATCGGCGCGGACGGTCTGCACTCCGCCACCCGCCGGATGGCTTTCGGGCCCGAGGAGCAGTTCTCGACGTATCTCGGCGGATACATGTCGTTCTTCACGCTGCCGCGGCCGGAAGATTTGGAGCCGCACTGGTTCACGATGCATTCGCTGCTAGGGGCCACCGGCGTGGGTATGCGCCCTGACGCCGACACGGCCACTTGCAAAGCTCTCGTCGTGATCCGCGCCGCGGCGAACCCGGCGCTGCGCCGAGACGTCGCAGCCCAGCAGAGGTTCATCCGCGACCGCTTGGCCGGCGGCGGCTGGGAGTCCGCTCGCATCGCGGCGGCGATGTCCGAGGCGCCCGACTTCTACTTCGACGAACTGGCCCGGATCGACATGCCGAGCTGGTCCCGTGGCCGGGTGGTCCTGCTCGGCGACGCGGGATACTGCGGTTCACCGCTCACCGGGCAGGGAACAGCGATGGCGCTGGTGGGCGCGTATGTTCTCGCCGGTGAACTCGCCGCGCGCGCCGACAATCCCGGAGCGGGCCTGGCACGCTACGAAGAGGTGCTGCGCCCCTTCGTGACGACGGCCCAGCAGTTGCCGCCCGGCGGCCTGAGGGCGATGACGCCCAAGTCCCGCCTGGGCATTCGCGCGGGCTACACCCTCAGCAGGCTGATGATGTCCAAGGCGATGCGACCGGTCATGATGCGAATGCTGAGCAAGACCGAGAGCTACGATCTGCCCGACTACGCGGTGGTGACCGCAGGCAGCTGAGTCCCGCGAGCAGTCGGGCTCGTGTTTCGACCGGAGTTCCGCGCGGCTCCGGTCGATGACGTTACCGGGATCCACACTGTGGACGCGAAGGTCCGAGCCCCAGGAGCGGAGAATCGTGCGGCGCGACCGATCAGTCGACAACGGTCCGCTCATCCAGCAGGAACGGCAGCACGAAGCTGCGCAGCATCGCTCGTTCCTCGTCCTCGTCCGCGCCGGGCAGCGTCAGCAGCGAGACCATCGCCCGCACCACCCACTGACCGACCCTTCTGGCGGAGAGCGCGGGCAGCCCGGGACGGAACCCGGCGACGAAGTCCGTGGCGAGCGCGTCGACCACCCCAGGCGAATTCGCCAGCCGAGCCACGATCCCCGCGTTGGACGGCTCGAACCAGACCGCCAAGTGCGGCGTCTTGCGAACCTCTGCCAGCAGCGCGGTCAACACGTCGAGCAACCGCTCCCCCGGCTCCGCGCTGGTCGGGACCGCCTGAGCGCGCCACACCCACTCGACCAGCTGACGCGCCTCCCGGCCCGCGAAGGCCAGGTAGAGCGCCTGCCGATTTTCGAAGTAGCGATACAGCGTCGCCCTGGAACAGCCCGCGGCGTCGGCGACTTCGGCCATGCCGACTCCGCTGACGCCCCTGTCGATGAACAACGCGCGCACCGCGTCGAGGATGCGCTCACCGGCCAACTCGGCGCGGCCGTCGGCCAGCCAATCGCCCCTCATGCGGGTGGTCACGCCGTGCACCGGAACGGCACAGTGGTCGGCCTGCGAACGTAGGGGCCGTTCGCGTACTCGACCGCGTCGATGTCGACCACGTACTCGGGGAACCGATCGAGCAGTTCCTCCAATGCCACCCGGGCCTGCATCCGCGCGGCGGCCGCGCCGAGACAGTGGTGCGGTCCGTGCCCGAAGGTGAGGATGCGCTGCGGATACCGATCGATGTCCAGGTGGGCGGCGTCGGCGCCGAACGCCTCTTCGTCCCGGTTGGCCGACCCGAACACCAGCAGCACCTTGCGCCCGGCGGGCACCGTCCTTCCGGCCAGTTCGACATCGCGCGTCGCGGTGCGCGCGAGCCCTTGCACCGGCGATGTGAGCCGGGCGAACTCCTCCACCGCGACGCGAATCCGGTCCGGTTCCGCGGCGAGCGCGGCACGCTGGTCCGGATGTTGCTGCAGCAGTTGCACGGCGCCGCCCAGCAAGCCGGTCGTAGTGTCGTTTCCGCCCGCGACCATGGTCCAGGTGTAGGCGAGAATCTGCACCAGCCCGCGCACGTCCTCGTCGTCGGCGGCCATCCCCGCCTGGACCAGCAGTGACACGGTGTCCTCGCCCGGTTCGGCGCGCCTGCGTTTGATCAGCTCGGCGAAGTAACCCATCATCTCCGCCGATGCCGCCTGCGCTGTGGCGTTCGTCCGCTCGATGCTGCCTGCGACGACGGCGTCGGTCCACCCGTCGAACCTCGCCCGATCCCGCTCGGGCACTCCGAGGTAGTAGGCCACCACCATGCTCGGCAGCGGCTTGAACAGCAGCTCGACGATGTCACCGCCGCCTCGGGCCGCGATGTCGTCCAGCCGTTCGCGGACGAATCGGCGCACGACCGGTTCCACCTCCTCGACCTGGCGCGGCGTGAACCCGCGAGCGACCAACCGGCGAAAGTCGGTGTGCTGCGGCGGATCCTGCATCACGAGCGGAGGATTGTCGGTCAGGCCGAGTTCGTCGAGTTCGCCGTATTCCACCGTCAGCCCGTCGCGCGAGGAATACGTCTCGCTGTCGCGCGCCGCCGCGTACACGTGCTCGTGCCGGGTGAGCACCCAGTAGTCGTTCTCCGGTCGCGCGGCCGGTACCACGTGCTGCACCGGATCGTGCGCACGCAGCGCCGCGTACATCTCCCACGGCGATACCCAGGTGGGTCCGGAACGAAGTTCGAAAACCGGAGCCGTCCGATACGCCACGTTAACCATGTATCGACAATAAGACAAAATACGACAACTGTCTAGAACAGGTTTCAGATGGGCCCGGCCGATGCCCTCCAGTCGGCCCAGCTGATTCCATACCCCTTCGGACCCGGTGCCGCCCGCTCGTGGGTTACCTTCGGCAGCGGCAACTCGTTGCCGGTCAGCTCCAGGAAGAGCCGGCGTGAGCGACCGCTCCGCGACCCGGGCCCGCCGGGCCGGCCACCCCTCGTAGACCGGCCCGGCGGACACCGCCCCCGAAGTCCGACCTGTCACCCCTCGAGACAGGTCGTTCCCCGGTTCGCACCTGTGGTGCTGGGCATGTCCCGCCCGTGGGACAAACAATGCAGGCGCGGGCTTAGCGCGCACTTAAAAACACCTTGCAAGATCAAATCCGCAGGTGAGAGAGCTTTACCAACTGGTGACCCGCCCAACGCCTACCGCACGGCCCCGGATCACGGGATGATGGTGACAAGTGCGCCAAGGAGATTGGGAGCGACGATGGAAACCGTGGTGGTCTGGATTCTGGCCAGCCTGCTCTACTGGTGGGGCCTGCTGTAGGTGAGCGAACCTGGCCGCCGGTCCGGCCAGGTCCACTACATAAGGTCGTAGAAATTCTCGCTCGACTGCGCGCCGTGACGGAATCCGTCATGTCGACCGCGTTGCGTGCCGGATCCCGGCGTATTCCCCGGCAGCAAGGCCCACACGCACGGGGGTGGCTCCATACTCGGTCCCGAGTGTTCCGAGAAGGAGTGGTGAAGATGCTCAGGGTCCTGCCCATCAGGTACGTCGCGGACGTGGAAGCGTGTCGGAAGTTCTACGCCGGTCTCGGACTGGCGCTCGATCCGGACGCGAGCCTCGACGTCTGGGCTGAACTCTCGGGCGACGCCGGCGCGGTCGGGTTGCACGATTTCAGGGTGTCGAAGGGGCGACCGGCCGGATCCGTCGAACTCGGATTCGCGACCGACGAGAAGCTGGAAGTGGTCGCGAAACGCCTGCACGATCGAGGCTACGACTACGAGATCCATGACGAGGACTTCGGTCGCAGCGTGCGGGTCGTCGATCCGGACGGCGTGACACTCCAGATTCAGGAGATCGACATGGAGGTCGCCAAGGCGTCCGAGTCCGCCTTGGCGGCGCCCACGCACAACGCGTGACACCGCGGCTGGGCCCGATCGGCAAGGCGGATGCGGGCGCGACGCCGAGTCGCGGTTTCGGTCGGGCGATTCACCGGAGATTGTCTACGGCTATCTCCGGTCCGGCCGGACACGCCGAAGGCAGGTGCACGCTTCGGCGCACCTGCCTTCGGTGGATGGATCAGCCCTTCGAGCTCTCGAGCCCGGCGCGCACGCCCTCCTCGACGCGCTTGCCGAGGTCGGTGTCCACGTTTTTCCAGTATTCGAAGACCCGGCTGAGCACCGGTTCCCGCACACCGCCGAGTACGTGGCCGACGATGTTGTTCACCAGCCGCTCGCGCTGCGCCTCGTCGAGCACCTCGCGCACGAGGGTGCCCGCCTGGGTGAAGTCACCGTCCTCGGCGTGCTGGATGTAGCCCGCCCGCACGATGGTCGGATCGAAGTCCCAGATGCCGCCGTCGGGGGCGCGCTCGGGGTCGGCGTGCGGGCCGCCGAACGAATTCGGCGCGTACACCGGCACATTCGGGTCGTTGTAGTGATACCGCATGGCGCCCTCCTTGGAGTAGGAGTTCACCTCCGCCGCCCTGGCCTGGTTCGGCGGCAGCTGCGCGTAATTGGTGCCGATGCGGTAACGGTGCGCGTCGGCGTAGGCGAAGACCCGGCCGAGCAGCATCTTGTCCGGCGAGAAACCGATGCCCGGCACGACATTCGACGGCTCGAACGCGGCCTGCTCGATGTCGACGAAGTAGTTGGCCGGGTTGCGGTTCAGCGTCCACTTGCCGACCTCGATCAGCGGGTAATCCTTGTGCGACCACACCTTCGTCAGGTCGAAGGGGTTGAACCGGTAACCCTCGGCCTCCGCCACCGGCATGACCTGCACGTACACCGTCCAGCTCGGGAAGTCGCCGCGCTCGATCGCCTCCCACAGATCCTTGCGGTGGTAGTCGGCGTCCTCGCCCGCGATCCGGTCGGCGTCGGCCTGGGTCAGGAATTCGATGCCCTGGTCGGTCTTGAAGTGGTACTTGACCCAGAAGCGCTGACCGGCGGCGTTGATCCACTGGTAGGTGTGCGAACCGTAGCCGTTCATGTGCCGGTAGGTCTTCGGGATGCCGCGATCGCCCATCAGCCAGGTGACCTGGTGGGCGCTCTCCGGACGCAGGGTCCAGAAATCCCACTGCATGTTGTGGTCGCGAAGACCGTTGCCGGGCAGGCGCTTCTGCGACCGGATGAAGTCGGGAAACTTGATCGGGTCTTTGATGAAGAAGATCGGGGTGTTGTTGCCGACGAGGTCGTAGTTGCCGTCCTCGGTGTAGAACTTCACCGCGAAACCGCGCGGGTCCCGCCAGGTGTCCGGGCTGCCCTGCTCACCGGCCACCGTGGAGAAGCGCGCCAGCGACTCCGTGCGCGCACCGGGCTGGAACAGCTTGGCCTTGGTGTACCGGCTGACGTCGTTGGTCACGACCAGCTCACCGTAGGCGCCCGAGCCCTTCGCGTGCACGATGCGCTCCGGCACCCGCTCGCGGTTGAAGTGTGCCAGCTTCTCGATGAGGTAGTGATCATGCAGCAGGATGGGGCCTTGCGCTCCCGCGGTGAGTGATTCGTTGTCGCTCTCCACCGGAATTCCGGTGTTCGTGGTGGTCGGCTTGGTCATACGGACTCCTCGGCTGGTGAACATCGTCCCGGGAGGGCTGCCCGGGGCGTCAAGGTGTGGACCGCTACTCGGAACGGCAGGTCGGGCATAGTCCCCAGAACACGACCTCGGCTTCATCGAGCACGAATCCGTGAGCGTCCGAAGGGGCCAGACATGGGGCTGATCCCACGGCGCAGTCGATGTCGGCGACCGCACCGCAGCTTCGGCACACCAGATGGTGGTGGTTGTCACCGATCCGGGTCTCGTACAGCGCGGACGAGCCCGCTGGCTCTATCCGCCGCAGGATCCCGGCGCGCACGCATGCGTGCAAGACGTCGTAGACGGCCTGCGTGGAGACCGATCCCAGCGCTTCCCGGACGGTGGCAGCCACCGTGTCGGCATCCGAATGCGGCCGCTGCGCGACCACGTTCAGTACCGCCAAGCGCGGGGCGGTGACCCGCAAACCCGCTGCGCGCAGCCACTCGCGTGGGGCGGTGCCGTTGGTGTGCATGCTTCGATTCTGATCCTATTCTGGAATAAGTCAAGAAAATAGTCTGGAACCACTCAAGAAAAGTGCGGAGCCAGGATCGCGCCGACAGGCCGCAACGGGAGGCGCAACCTCGAACGATGACGACGCGAAGTGGCGAGCATCACAAATTCGCACTGGAATAGGTTCGGAGACCTCGTGGTTGAACCCCCTGTCGGCGTCCGGACAGCCCCGGGCCGCACCCCTTCGTCGCTACGAGCGACCACCCGCCGAGAGGCGCTTGTGGGACGTCGACGCCCATCGTGACGCCGGACACGGCGTCCGAGCTTCCAGCGCCGCCAGGACCTCTCCGACCTGGCGGCGCTGTCATTTCTTCGCATCCCGCACACTCGTCGAATCTCGCCCGCCGCGCGTCAGTCAGTGAGGTCGAAGCCGACTCGAATGCGACGCCTGCCTCTGAACCCGATCCGCCGCATGGGAACTCCTACAGTGGCTATGACCGATATATGGGCAATGAGGGGAATCGATCATGAAACGCACGTTGTTCAGTACCGCCGTCGCCGCGTTCGTCGGCGCGGGTATGGCCGTCGCGGCGCCCGCCACGGCCGACGCCGGTGAACCATGCCAGCTGGGGTGGTCGAATGTGGGACCGCGCACCTGCGCCAAGACCGACTTCAACCTCAATCCGGTCTTGACACTCGGGAACGGCGTGTGCGCCGCCATCCTGTCGACGGGCGCGACCGCCTTCGACGGCCCCCTCTACCAGTACTCCGAAGCTCCCGGGGCCGTGCATTCGGTGGTATTGCGCATCACGCAGGGCTTTTCACCCGTAGGCGAGTGGGGACCGCAGCTGCTCGCCTGCGACGTGACGGCGATCGTGGATTGGCACAACCTCGACACCGGCCAGACCGGCAGCATCAGCCGCTTCATCCCGGCAGGCCAGCGCTTGTCACCGGCGATCGTGCTCGCCGACACCGGGCCTGGACGGGTCCGGCTCACCGTGCGAACCGACAAGCCGAATCTCCCGGCCTCCACGGAAATCGTCGTACCGTAAGGCGATCGACACGCACGCCGGTCACCGAACTCGAAGGCTGGCCGACAACCGCTGGATGGGTCGGTGACGGGCTTGTCGAGCCTGCCGCGTCCGGAAGAATGTGCGGGTCAGGAGTGGAGCGATTCGACCCTGCGGTGGACGTATCGGCACGGGCACGCAGGGGCGCCGTCGGAGTCTTCGTCGAGGTGGACCAGCACGCGGGCGCCGTCGGATCGGGTCAGTGTCCACAACCATGGTTGCGGCTCGTCGCCGAAGCCGCACAGGATCTCGCTGCCGAGTTGTGCGGCGAGCAGGTCGACCAGCTCCCAGTTGTCCAGCGCGGCCCGGTCGGATGTGGAGGGGTCCGCACTGATCGAAAACGACGCAGCGAAGTCGCCGCCGACCGGGCGATAAGTGCAGAAGACCGCGAAGGGGCCATCTCGGGGGTCGTTCCGGAGCGCCTCGTCTACGAGGTCGTCGCTGCTGACGAAGATCTCCGAGTCGGGGATCGCGAAGCATCGCCGCAGGAACTCGCGCAGTTCTTTCGCGTCGAGAGGTCCAGTGGACAGACCGTCGCACGCAATCATCCGACGAGCGTACTGAGCCGAGACCACCCGGCGGCGACTCGTTTCGGCCGAGCACGGTGCGGTCTTCATCGAGCCGAGTTCGCTCTGCGGTGGCGCGCGTGATGCGGAAGGATGCTGCTCATGGCGTCGCAGGATGGAACCTTGCATCGGCGGCTCGGGCTCACCGATTCGGTGGTCATCGGGTTGGGGTCGATGATCGGGGCGGGTATCTTCGCGGCGCTGGCGCCGGCGGCGGCTTCGGCCGGGAGCTGGTTGCTGGTGGCGCTCGCGGTGGCGGCGGTGCTGGCCTACTGCAACGCGATGTCGTCGGCGCGGCTGGCTGCACGGTATCCCGTCTCCGGGGGGACGTATGTGTATGGGCGGGAGCGGCTGGGACCGTTCTGGGGATATCTCGCGGGCTGGGGATTCGTCGCGGGGAAGACTGCCTCGTGTGCGGCGATGGCGCTGACCGTCGGTAGCTACGCATGGCCCGATCAGGCGCATGCCGTGGCGGTTGGCGCGGTGGTGGCGATTACCGCCCTCAACTACACGGGGGTGCAGAAATCGGCGGTCGCGACTCGGGTGATAGTCGCGGCGGTACTCGCCGTGCTCGCCGGGGTGATCGTGATCGGGCTGTCCGGAACGCACTCGGCAGCAACGGCGTTGCCCGACCGGATCGGTCCCCGCGACGTCCTCACGGCGGCGGGACTGCTGTTCTTCGCGTTCGCGGGATACGCCCGCATCGCCACGCTCGGTGAAGAGGTGCGCGAACCGCAGCGCACGATTCCCCGCGCCGTCATGATCGCGCTCGGACTCGCCCTCGCGGTCTACGCGCTGGTGGCGGTGGCGGCGCTGAGTGTGCTCGGCTCCGCGGGCCTGGCACAGGCAACCGATCCGCTGGCAAGACTGGTCGGCGAGGCGGGCGTTCCCGCGGCCGCACCGGTGGTGCGGATCGGCGCGGTGCTCGCGGCGGCCGGTTCGCTGCTCGCGTTGATCCTCGGTGTGTCCCGCACGGTGCTCGCGATGGCACGAGACCGTTATCTGCCGAGTGCGCTCGCGGCCGTGCATCCGCGATTCGGGGTGCCACACCACGCGGAGCTGGTGGTCGGCGCGATCGTCGCCGTGGTCGCGGCGCTCTTCGATCTGCGCGCGGCAATCGGCTTTTCCTCGTTCACGGTGCTGTTCTACTACTTGATCGCCAACATCTGCGCCGCCACGCTGACTGTGGAGGAGAATCGCCCACCCCGATGGATCCCAGCGGTCGGCGCGGTGGGTTGCGTCGTGGTCGGGTTCTCACTGCCCGTCAGCTCCGTCCTCTCCGGTCTGGGTGCGCTCGTCATCGGCGCTGCGTTGTACGTATCGGGCAAGCGCTACGGTCGAGAAGCCCCATCATCCCCCTGACCGCTCATGCCGATCGGCAAGCGATGGAGTCCGTTTCCGGACCGATGCGCGAATCGGATGTCCAGTTTCCCGCCACGAACCCCGCCTGTTGACCGCGCGAATGCGCCGCAGAGCGCTAGCCTTTGCGCATGGGGCGTTTCGGTGGATTCCTGGCGGGAATCGCGGCGGTTTCGCTGGTGGCGGGCAATCTCTTCGCCGTGAACGCGGTCGCCGCGCCTGACGACCATATGCGGTGCGCGATCACCTCGGGACGCGATCTGGAACGCGCGGCACCGGAACAAGTGGGGCTGGATTCCACGAAGGTGCGCGACGCGATGACGTTCGCGGCCGGACGAAACCGATTCAACGTGCAGGTGTTCCGGCACAACTGTCTCATCGGCGAGGGGCCGACCAACGCCCAGACCGGCAATGTGGCGTGGAACATCTGGAGCTCGACCAAGAGCGTCGTCTCCCTGCTCGCCGGAATCGCCTGGGATCAGGGCAAACTCGATCTCGACGCACCAATAGACCGGTACCTCCCCGCGCGGCTCGGCGACGCGGAGCACCGGTCGATCACCGCCGAAAATCTGCTCACCGAAACCTCCGGCATGCGGGTGGGTGTGCTGACCGAGGGCATCACCGGCGTGATCCCGATCGACCCGGACAGCGCGGTGCAGGCGCTCGGCGTGCCGCTGGACAATCCGCCAGGCACCGTCTTCACCTACAGCCAGCGCAACGTCGACCTGCTGGCCTACGTGCTGGAACTGGCCGTCGGCGAACCACTGCAACAATTCGCGCAGCGGGAGCTGTTCGATCCGCTCGGCATCCCCCGCGGCGACTACTTCTGGGCGAAGGACCGCTCGGGGCACACCTACGGCTACGCGCACCTGATGATTCCGCCGAACGACTTCGCCAAGCTCGGACTCCTGGTCGGCAATGACGGGCGCTGGGGCGAAGAGCGGATCGTCTCCGCCGACTATCTGCGAATGGCCCGCACGCCCTCACCCACGAACGAATGCTACGGATACCTGTTCTGGCTCGGAGCGGGCTGCGCCGAGATCGCCGACTCCTGCCCGACGATGTGTACGCGATGGCGGGACTGGGGATGCAGAACGTCTTCGTCATCCCGAGTCTCGATCTCACGGTGGTCTGGACCGGCGTCTTCGGAAACGTCAGCAGCCAGGGCCTGTCGGGCGTCGTGCAGAACACGCAGGAACTGCCCTACGAGTTCTTCCGCAGGTTGTTCGACGCGTTCGACGAGCGGCCCGTGCCCGACCCGGGCCCCTACGTCGAGCCGCCGCTGCGCCTCGACCCCCGCCGCTTCATCGACACGGACATCTTGATCGCGGTGTTCGGCATCGGGCCCGCCGCCTATCCGGGCTGCAACGTCTTCGCCTGCCTGAATCAGCCGCTGGACCCGCCGTTCGCCAACACCCCGCCGGGCTGCGCCATCCTGGTGTGTCTCGGACCCGATCCGCGCACCCCGGGCATTCGCTGAGCCGCCTCGCCGTGGACTACCCGGCCGCGGACAGCCTCGTGACCCAGCCGTGCATCTCGTCGGTGCGCAATGCCGCATGGTGGCGTTTGCGCAGCGCCTGGGAGATCGGGCCGGGCACGCCGTTCGCGACCACACGGCCGTCCACCTCGACGACCGGCGCCGCGCCTGCCGACGTTCCGGTGACGAAGACTTCGTCGGCGATGTACAACTCGGTGAGATCGACGGTGCGTTCCACCACCGGAATGCCGTCTTCGGCCGCCAAAGTGAGCACGGTCCTGCGATTGATACCGTCGAGAATGTCGCAGGAGACATCGGGGGTGATCAGCGTGCCGCCGCGGACGAGGAAGATATTGGCCGCGCTGAGTTCGCAGACGTGTCCGTTGCCATCGAGGAATACGCAGTCGTCGTAGCCGCTGTCGATCGCGTCCTGCTTGGCCAGAACCGAATTCACATATGCCCCGTTGACCTTCGCTCGGGACGGAATCGCGTTGTCCGGAATGCGCCGCCACGGACTGGACTTCAACCGCATGCCGTTCTGCGGGACGATGGGCACGGCGTCGTAGACGAACATGCTCATCCGAATCGCGCACCCGCGCACCCGCGTGCCCGGAATGGACTCGACGACGTGGACGGTAGCCCGGACGAAGACGTCCTCACGGGGAGCGTTGGCCGCGATCAGCTCCACAACCGCCGCGCGGAACCGCTCGTAATCCCACTCCGCCGCGAACCGATCGATCCCGATGATCTTGCAGGATTCCTCGAGCCGACGGAAGTGATCGTCCAGACGGAACGCGGTACGCGCTGCCCCATCCACGTGCACGGGGAAGACGGTGTAGACACTGAGTCCGTACAACACCGCCGACGATGCGACGCCGACCGTGGCCGCGTCAGCCGCGACAATCCGGTCGCCGAGATACACGTGAGGATGAGGGTAAGCCATCGGCGCAGGCTAACAGCCGCGCTACGCGACGAGCGAGACGTTTTCGGCGGGGACCATACAGGCGTCAGTCGTAGTGCTTGCCGACCTTGGCAATCCATATCGCATCGTCGACGACCCGGTAGACGATGCGATGCTCCTGCGTGATCCGGCGTGACCAATAGCCCGACAGGTCGTGCTTCAACGGCTCGGGCTTACCGATGCCTTCGAAGGGGTCGCTCAGAATGGCTTTGATCAGCACATTGACCTTCTTCAGAACAAGCCGGTCGCGCTGCAGCCACGCCGAATATTCCTCCCAAGCGGACTCGGAGAAAACGACCTTCATTCGATGAGGTCGCGTACGACGCCGCCACCACCCTCGAGTTCCTGAATCGATCGGCGTAGCCGCGCCCCGTCACGCCCGCTCAACAACTCCACGGTCGTCATCAGCGAGTCGTAGTCTTCCTTGGATATCAACACGGCGTTCCCCCCCTTGGACACGATCTCGATTGTGTCGTGATCCTCGTTGACCTTCCTGATCAAGGGGAATAGATTCTTGCGCGCCTCACTAGCGGTAATCGCGGCAGCCATGATCCCTCCTGGCCAGTAGTACGAAATATGGTACCACTGTTGCTAGGTCTACTGCGACAGACGCGGCCACGAGCGCCGTTCGGCCGACCAGGTCCACAACGACGAACGGGCCGCGGGAATCCCGCGGCCCGTTCGATCGAGGAATTCTCAGCGCTCGCTGAGCAGCACTTCGGCGATCTGGATGGTATTGAGGGCAGCGCCTTTTCGCAGGTTGTCGCCCGAGATGAACAGCGCGAGCCCGCGACCGTCCGGCACACCCGGGTCTTGGCGGATGCGGCCGACGAGCGAATCGTCGATGCCCGCCGCGGCGAGCGGGGTCGGCACGTCCACCAGCTTCACGCCGGGCGCCTTGGCCAGGATCTCCTTGGCGTGCTCGACCGACAGCGGCTCGGCGAATTCGGCGTTCACCGACAGCGAGTGGCCGGTGAAGACCGGTACGCGCACGCAGGTGCCGCTCACCGCCAGATCCGGGATGCCGAGGATCTTGCGGCTCTCGTTGCGCAGCTTCTGGTCCTCGTCGGTCTCGCCGGAGCCGTCGTCGACCAGCGAACCGGCCAGCGGAAGCACGTTGAACGCGATCGGCGCGACGTACTTGTGCGGGGCGGGGAAGTCGACGGCGCGACCGTCGTGGGTCAACTGCTCGGCGTCCGCGATCACCGCGCGGGCCTGTCCGGCCAGCTCCTCGACACCGGCCAAGCCGCTGCCGGAGACCGCCTGGTAGCTGGAAACGATCAGGCGGCGCAGGCCGGCGATGTCGTGCAGCGGCTTGAGCACCGGCATGGCCGCCATGGTGGTGCAGTTCGGATTGGCGATGATGCCCTTGACCAAGTTGCGGGTCTGCTCCGGGTTGACCTCGCTCACCACCAGCGGAACCTCGGGGTCCTTGCGCCACGCCGAGGAATTGTCGATCACCGTGACGCCCGCCGCGGCGAACCGCGGCGCCTGCACGCGCGACATGGTGGCGCCCGCCGAGAACAACGCGATGTCCAGCCCGGACGGATCGGCTGTCTCGGTGTCCTCGACCACGATCTCGCGGCCGCGCCACGGCAGCGTCTTGCCCGCCGAACGGGCGGAGGCGAAGAACCGCAGCTCGTCGGCCGGGAAATTGCGCTCGTCCAGCAGTTTCCGCATGACGGCGCCGACCTGTCCGGTCGCGCCGACGACTCCTACGCGCACTCCCATGACTTATCGCCCCGTTCCGGCGTGGACGACCGCGACCTCGTCGCCGCCCAGGTCGAATGCCTTGTGCAGCACCTGCACCGCCTCGTCCAGTTCGGTGTCCTTGACCAGGACGGAGATCCGGATCTCCGAGGTGGAGATCAAGTCGATGTTCACGCCCGCCTCGGCCAGCGCCTCACAGAAGGTGGCGGTGACGCCCGGGTGACTCTTCATGCCCGCACCGACCAGCGACACCTTGCCGATGTGGTCGTCGTAGAGCACCTGGGAGAAGCCGATCTCGGACTGACGCTTGGTCAGCATCTCCACCGCGCGGGCGCCCTCGGTCTTGGGCAGCGTGAAGGTGATGTCGGTCTTGCCGGTCTCGACCTTCGAGATGTTCTGCAGGACCATGTCGATGTTGATCTCCGCGTCGGCGACGGCGCGGAACACCTTGGCCGCGTAACCCGGCTCGTCCGGCAGCCCGACCACGGTCACCTTGGCCTCGCTGCGGTCGTGCGCGACGCCAGTGAGGATTGCTTGCTCCAAGGGGATCTCCTCCATCGATCCGTAAACGTAGGTGCCCTGCTTGTCGGTGTAGGACGAGCGCACGTGCACGGGCACGTTGTAGCGGCGGGCGTATTCGACGCAACGCAGCATCAGCACCTTGGCGCCGCAGGCCGCCAATTCCAGCATCTCCTCGTAGGAGACCTGCTCGAGCCGCTGCGCGTCGGGCACGATCCGCGGATCGGCGGTGAAGACGCCGTCCACGTCGGTGTAGATCTCGCAGACGTCCGCCTGCAGGGCGGCGGCCAACGCGACCGCGGTGGTGTCGGAGCCGCCACGGCCCAGCGTGGTGACGTCCCTACTGTCCTGGCTCACGCCCTGGAAACCGGCGACCAGCACGACCAGCCCCTCGTCCAGGGCGGCGCGGACGCGGCCTGGGGTCACGTCGATGATCTTCGCGTTGCCGTGCGCGCCCGTGGTGATCACGCCCGCCTGCGAGCCGGTGAACGAGCGGGCCTCGGCGCCGAGGGAGTGGATGGCCATGGCGACCAGCGCGTTGGAGATGCGTTCACCGGAGGTGAGCAGCATGTCCATCTCGCGGGCTGGCGGCGACGGCGCCACCTGCTGAGCGAGATCGAGCAGCTCGTCGGTGGTGTCACCCATGGCGGAGCAGACGACCACCACATCGTGGCCCTGCTTCTTGGTCTCCACGATCCGTTCAGCGACGCGCCGGATACGCTCGGCGGTCGCCACCGAGGATCCTCCGTACTTCTGAACCACGAGAGCCACGACAGGGTCCTCCAAGATCGACAACAAACTGGTAACAGTCATTCAGACTACCGGCCCGGGGCCAGGGGTTTTGCCGCTACCTACCCGGCTTGTGGAAAACCCCACAGCCGCATCCCATCCCGGTCGCCCCGCACGGCCCGCCTCGGATGAGGGACGATGGGCGCATGAAGAGCACGCTGCTCGAGGTGAGAACGGGCCACAGAGAAGTGGTACAGGACATCACGCCGCAGTGCGCGACTTTCGCGCGCGCAGCGGGCGGCGACGGGCTGCTGCACGTCTTCGTACCGCACGCCACCGCCGGGATCGCGGTCATGGAACTCGGCGCGCGCAGCGACGACGACCTGCTGGCCGCACTGCGCGATCTCCTGCCCGCCGACGACCGCTGGCGGCACGCGCACGGCTCGCGTGGGCACGGGCGCTCGCATGTTCTGCCCGCCCTGATCGCGCCGTACGCCACCGTCCCTGTCCTGGACGGAAAGCTCGCCCTGGGCACTTGGCAGTCGATCGCGCTGGTCGATCTCAATGTCGACAACCCGGACCGGCAGGTGCGGCTGTCGTTCCTCTCCGACGCGGGCTGACCTCGACCGGTGTCCGTGCAACCACGGAGGCCCACACCCCGCATTCATCCGGACGTCAGGCGCGGGTCAGCCAGCTGACCTGAACACCGTTGCCGAACTCGATGCGCTCGGTCGGCCGGAACATCGTCGGATGGAACTCGCCGGCGAAGCCGGGCACACCGGCGCCCGCGACGACCGGATAGCTCTTGATCACGAGTTCATCGATCTCCTCGAGCAGCGCGGCGGCGAGTTTGCCGCCGCCCGCCAGCCAGATGTCCATCCCGTCCCGTTGCTTCAGCTCGCGGACCAGCCCCAGCGGGTCGCGCTCGACCAGTTCTACGGCCGGGTCATCGATCCGGCCCAGCGTGCTGGACACCACGTACTGCTTCATGTGGGCATAGGGGCTGGTCACACCGATGGCCAAGGCCGGATCGTAGGTGCCGCGCCCCATGACCAGCGTGTCGAACTTCTGATTGGGCGCGTCCACGGCGAGGCCGACATGCGGCCGCACGTGGGTGGGCAGCGTCTCGGGGTACTCCGCGCGCAGCCATGCCCACATGTCATCGACGAGCGGGTAGAAGTCGACCTCACCATTCGGCCCAGCGATATAGCCGTCGAGTGAGAGCCCGACGAAGTAGACGAGTTTTCGCATGAGAATCCTTATCGAATAGGAAGCCGGAGGGTCAGGCCCGCGTGAACCGAACGACCTGCGCGCCGTTGCCGAACTCCTTGCGCTGCACCGGGGTGAACAAGGTAGGACGGAACGCGCCGGAGAAGACAGGTACGCCGGCGCCCGCGACGACCGGGTAGCACTTGAGGATCATTTCATCGATCTCGCCGAGCAGTCCGGCGGCGAGTTTGCCGCCACCCGCGAGCCAGATGTCCCCGCCTTCGGCCCGCTTCAACTCCCGCACGAACTCGACGGGGTCGCCGTCGACCAGCTCGACGGCCGGGTCATCGATCCGCCCGAGCGTGCTGGACACCACGTACTGCTTCAGGTGCGCGTACGGGCTGGTCACGCCGATGGCCAAGGCCGGAGCGTAGGTGCCGCGACCCATCACGACGCTGTCGCAGCGCTTGTTCGGTTCGTCCACCGGCATCCCCGCCTGCGGGCGGACATGGCTCGGCACGAATTCCGGGTACGAGGCGTTGATCCAGGCCGCCATCTCGTCGTCGTACGGATAGAAGTCGTACTCCCCCGCAGGGCCGGCGATGTAACCGTCCACGGACATACCTATGTAGTAGACAAGCTTTCGCATACCCATACCGCCTAACTCGTTGTACTCTGTCCGTAGTGATCTGAAATGTAGTACTACGAATGGAGTGGTGTCAAGTGCGGACCAACCCGGAACGACGACAGGCGCTCGTCGACGCCGCGATCGAAATCCTCGCGCGCGACGGCGCACGGGGACTGACCTTCCGCGCGGTGGACAAGGAGGCCCAGGTACCGGTGGGCACGGCATCCAACTACTTCGCCAACCGCGACGACCTGCTCACCCATGCGGGCAGGCGGTTCTACGAGCGGCTACAGCCGAGCGAAGCGACCATCGCCCAGCTGACCGAGGGTCCCAAGACCCGGGCGAACATCCTGGAATTGATGAAAGAGACGGCCGGACGTATCGAGGCCTTCCGCACCGGCTACCTGGCGCTGCTCGAACTGCGCCTGGAGGCGACGCGGCGACCGGAGTTGCGCGAGGTGCTGACCGCCCGGGTGCGCGAGGACATCGAGTACAACGTGCGCAACCACCTGGAGGCGGGGCTGCCCGGCGACGAGAAATCGGTGTTGCTGCTCTACCTCGCGCTGAACTGGCTGATCGTCGATCGGCTCACACTGCCGGGAGTGTTCACCGAGGAACAGGGCCTGGAATTGATCGAAGCCGCGGTCGAGCGCGTCATCGGCGCGGAGGACTGAATCGGATCGGGCGCACCTTGCGCGAACGGTTGTGACGCACACCACTGGCGTTCGATAATGGGGCGATGATGGCACATGTAGGAGATCGACTCTGCGTGCACGGACACGTGGTGGGAGAAGTGGATCACCTGGCCGAGATCATCGAGGTCCGCGGGCCGGACGGGACGCCACCCTACGTGGTGCGTTACTCGGACGGTCACGAGTCGCTGGTGTATCCAGGGCCCGACGCCATCGTCGAGCCCGCCACGTCGGAATGAACGCGCCCTGAGATGAACGCCGCCCCGAGATGAACGTCGCGCCGGGCCGAGCGTCGGCGGCTGCCTTCGCTCGGCCCGGCGCGGGCTTCGTCCGGTCGCCCGCTAGGCCCGTCGCCTGCCCAAGCGCGTCAGCGCCAGGGCGATGAGCGCCGCGACCAGCACCTTGCCTGCCGTTTCGATGATCGCGTTGACGTCCACGGCGGGGTGCCAGGTCAGTTGACCGTCGCGTAGCACGTACGCGCCGACGGGCTTGGCGCTCACCCCGAAGCCCACGCCTTCACCTTCGCCCTCTCCGTCCGCGCCGTTCGAGCCGCCCCCACCGCCACCACCGCCGCCCCGGACCGAGGCGGCGGGAATGACGATCGCCCCGCCGGATTCGTAGGGGTCTCCGTAGACCCGGCGCACCGTGATCACATCCCGCGCCTGTGCCAGCAGTTCGGCGTATTTCATCACAACCTCCCGCCCGGACCGAGGACGCCGGAAACCGGCGTCCATTCGGGCTCGATGGTAGGCGCACGAGCCCCGATCGGCCGCATCCTTCCACTCGGAAGTTGTTCCCCGGGTTGCCGATCCCCGATCTCGACCTGATAACGGCACGTTATCCGGTTAGCCGAGAATCGGTCTGGCGCAGTCAGGTTGACGAAACCGTCAAAGCGCGGAGACAATCGGCCGACTTGTCCAACCGGGGGTCGGGAGTATGCCATGCGCACCAAAACGGATATCCGATTCTTCGTCGACACCGATCCCGAACAGGTCATGGACGCTCTGACGGCCGTCGAATCGCTCCCGGAATGGTCGACCTCCTACAGTGATGTCCGGGTCGCGACACGCGACGCGCTTCGCAGGCCCAGGCGCGTCTTCGTCAAGGCGGAGCTGCTCGGCAGCTCGGATCTGCAAGTGCTGGAATACGATTGGACCGACGACCGGTCCTCCTGGATCGTCGCCGACAGCACCAGGGGCGTGCGTGGCGGCGGCTTTTTCGAAGTGTCCGACAGCGTCGACGGCACGCACGTCTGGTACCACGTCGAACTCTATCTGCCCCTCCCGGTTCCCGGATTTCTCGTCAAACGCACTTTCCGCAAGGCCAACGAAGTGGTCGTGGAGTGCTTCATCGATTTCGCCGAGCGGTTCCCCGAAACGGAGACCTATCAACCCGTATAGGCGACCGCGACGCTGCGCTCTGCGCGAAACCGGTGGCCGGGCGACGCAGCCACCCGGCGCCGGACTGGCCGGGGTGCGACGATGAGCGTCATGATCGGTTCCAAACGGGCGCGCTTCCAGCCGATGGCCGAAGGCGGCTCGGTGACCCAGCTCGAGTTGTTCTTCGACTTGGTGCTCGTCTTCGCGTTCACCATGGTCACCGCCTCGGCCGCCGAGGAGACCAGCGCGAAGAACATGGTGCGTGCGCTGCTGGTGCTCGCGGTGATGTGGTGGCTGTGGATCGCGTATTCCTGGCTCGGCAATGTGGTCCGAGCCGACGAGGGCATCGCACGGGTCGCGATGTTCGCCGCGATGGGCGGGGCGTTCCTCGCCGCGCTCACCATCCCCGAGGCATTCCAGGACGCGCCGGGCGGATGGTTCGGCCCGCTGGTCTTCGCCATCGCGTACCTGATCGTGCGATTGGTGCACCTGGGCATGTTCTGGCTGGCCAGTTCCGGAGACTCGCAATTGCGCAACCAGCTGCTGCGCTGGGCGCTCGGTTCGATCACCCTCGGCACGACGCTACTGGTCGTCGCGGCGCTGACCACCGGTCGCGTGCAGATCGCGCTGTGGATCGCCGCGATCGTGGGCGACTACCTCTGGACGCTGTTCGCGGGGACCGATTGGCGGTTGAAATCGGCCACTCATTTCGTCGAGCGATACGGGCTGATCATCATCGTCGCCCTCGGCGAATCGATCGTCTCGATCGGCATCGGGGTGGCCGGCCTCCCGATTTCCTGGCCGATCGCGCTCGGCTCCATGCTCGGCCTCGCCATTTCCGGCTTGCTGTGGTGGGCGTATTTCGACGTCGCCGCCCTCGCGGTGGAGCACGAACTCATCCGCGCCAAGGGCAAACGGCAGATCGAGATCGCGCAGGCCTCCTACACCTTCTGGCATTTCCCGATGATCGTCGGGATCATCGCGCTGTCGCTGGGACTGAAGAAGGTTCTCTACTACGTCGGGGACTCCTCACATCACACCCTGACGGACGCGCTGTACGGAATTCCGCTCTACGCCCTGTACGGCGGCGTCGCCCTCTATCTGATCGCACTGGTGGGGTTCAAGCACTACGCGACGGGGCACATCACGGCGCCCCGGGTCGTCGCGGTGGCGGTGGTGCTCGCGCTGATCCCGTTGGCCTGCGCCCTGCCCGCGCTGGCTTCGCTGTCCCTGCTGTGCGCCGTCCTGATCGCGCTGATCGCCTGGGAGACCGTGCGTTTGGCGCAGCCACGAGACGAGATCAGGCACGCGGTACCCGAGTGACGTGGTGGCGCACGCAGTCCTCGTCGGGTGTCCGCCCGTACGCGGACGGCGGCACCCGGACACCGTCGCGGACCGCGTCGCGGATCTGATCGATGTTCTCCCGCAACATGTCCGCGACGAGTTCGTCGGTGCGCGGGTCCTCCAGCACCTGGAACACGATGCGGAACGTGGTGTCGGCGATCAACCGGATGATCTCGTCGTGGAACGGGATGTAGCGCACCCGGCCCGCCTGCGGGTCCTTCTTGATCAACTCGAGGATCATCTCGTCGAGTTCGGCGCGGTTCTCCTCCAGCGCGGCCGCGATGTTGCGGGTGTAGTGGCCGGTGCGCAGCACATGCGCCACCTCGTCCATCACCGCGATCGTCATCGGACGGCGAATGGTGTCGACGATGGTCGCCACGAACCGGTTCACCACCGCGGCCGTCACCCGGTCGCCGAACACGCGGTCGGCCACCCGGGCGAGCCGGACGAGGATCACCACGATCCGCAACAACCGGAAGCCGCGGAAGAACGGGCTGGTCACCGGGATCATGCCGAGGACTTCGTACCAGTAGACCAGCGGGAAGGTCCACGGCCAGCCCGCGCGGCGCCAGCGCCACAGGAACTCGGCCGCGAACACCGCGCACAACGCCCAATCGACGACCACGATCACGCGGTAGGTGTGCCCCGACACCGGGAAGAAGGTGATCCAGGCCACCAGCGCCACGGAGACGATGGCCAGCGCCAGCATCAGGAAGTCGGTCCACAGCATCGGCGGCTTGCGCGGATAGTCCTGCGGCTGCGCCGGTTCCCGCAGACCGTATCTGTCGACGGGCGAACTCTCGCTGCCCGAGCTGGTGGTGGGAGCGGACACTGCGGATCCCTTCGACGCCGAACGGTGCCGCCGACATTAGTACGCGCAGAGCATGCCCGGCACGGTTGGCGATACCCCGGAAGCGGAGCCGGAGGAACTCTCCGCCCGGCGCCCGCGAATCAGCGACCGGCGCGGACGATCGCCTCGATATTGCGTTCGGCCAGTGCGGCGATGGTCAGCGACGGGTTGACCGTTCCGGTGCTGCCAGGGATCGCCGCGCCGTCCATCACGTACAGGCCGGGGTGGCCGTGTACCCGGCCGTGGCCGTCGGTGGCACGTCCCAGCACCGCTCCCCCGAGCGGATGCGCGGTGAACAGCGCGTTCGCGTCGTAGCCGAGAGCGCTGTACTCGACGAGGGCGTCCGCCCGCTCGGCGATCCGGCGGTCGACCGCCCTGGCCGCCGCCACGGTGTCGTCGCGGTTCTTGACCGACCAGCTCAGCCCGACCCGGTTCGAAGCCCGGTCGTAGCCGAACCGGGTGCGGGTCGGATCCAGCACCATGCCGAGCGAGGCGAGCGCGCCGGTTTCGAACGGGATACCCGGGATGTACCAGCTCTCCAGGGTCAGCGGCACGCCGGACTCGTCGAAGATCCGGCTCGCGCTCGGCACGCCCTGGCCCTGACCGGCCACCGCGCTGGCTCCGCGGGCGAGCACCACGTCACCGTTGGTTCCCCAGCCGTCGCCGATGTGCTCGTTCAGTTTCGGCAACGCACCGGTGGCCTGGGCGCGCACCAGCAGTTCGGAGGTGCCGATCGACCCCGCGCCGAGGAAGAGCCGATCACAGGTGAGGGTCCGGGTGGCCAGCACGTCACCGGTCGGCGACAGCTTCGTCACGGTGACCGCGTAGCGGCCGCCGGATTCCTGCGCGATGGCGTCGACCCGGTGGCCGGGGAAGACTCCGCACCGGCCGGTGCCCTGCGCGTACGCCAGGTAATTCTGGTTCAGGTCGAACTTGGCGCCGTTGGAGTTGCCCAGATTGCTCCTGGCCGCCGTGGCCGAAGCCCTTGTGGCGCCGGCGAGTTCACCACGCAGGATGTCCCAGTTGAAGATCGAGTCGTTCGCCCTCGGCTGGTAGCCGGCCTTGCGCACCTGGTCGTCCCAGGCGCGGGAATGCGCGAACGGCGAGGAGTTGTAGATGTCCGCGGGCATCGGGCTCAGCCGCAGCATCTCCCGCACGCGCGGGTAGTAGACGCGCTCCATCTCGCCGTACTCGACCGTACCGCCGAAGACGTGGTCGAAGAAGCGGCGTTCCGGGGCGATCATGGCTCCGCTGAAGATCACCGAGCCGCCGCCGACCGCGGCCGCGCGCCAGACATCTATGCCCGGATACTCGGTGCAGTCCAGCACGCCGCCGAAACTGGCGAAATGCATCGGCACCTTGGTGACGCCGGTGAAGTGGGTGCGGTGCCAGAAGCCGCGGCCGTCGGGCAGGTCGTCGCCGGTGAAGATCTCCCGCCACGGGTCGTTCGGCCAGCGCGAACCACGTTCGAGCACAGTGGTGCCGATCCCCGCCTCGGCCAGACGCAACGCGGTCACCGCGGCGCCGAAACCCGAGCCGATGACGATCGCTGGGGAGTGCTCCGGCGGGTCGGGGATCGGGGCGAAGATCTCCGGCACCCAGGTACGGAACAGGGCCTCCCAGGCCGGATCCGCGGACGCCGCGCTCCTACCCGCCAACGTTCCTACAGCACCGAGCAGGGCGGCCGTGCCTGCCGCCTTGAACAGGGCACGTCTACGCACCGGTCACCTTCCATCATCAGGCTTAGCGTGCGCAGATTACCGGTATTCCCGATTTGTGAATAGATATCCGTTTTTGCTATCAGTCGAACGGCAGCTCATCCACGCGGCAGGTCGCGCCGGGAGCAGGTAACTGCAAGTCGATGAGATAACGCTCGCGAAGCTTCCGGGCGCAGTCGCCGAGCGGTGTGTGCCCGTAGCCGTCGTCGACGACGACCAACCGGGCGTTGACCAGTTCCTGCTGCGCGCGCCGCGCGGCGCTGAGCGGGGTAACGGGGTCGAATCGATTGTTGACCAACAGAGCTGGGGTGTCCGACCGCAGGATCCACGGCCCGGTATAGCGCTGGGCATAGCCCTCGGGCGGCGACGGCCAGGAAGCGCACGGCTGGCGCAGCGACAGCCAGAAAGGGCCGTAAGCCGGACTGATGCCCGCGAGTTCCCTTGCCAGCGCGGACCATTGACCCGGATCGCGCGGGAAGGTGTTGTCCGCGCAGGAAATCGCGATGAATGACTCCAGGAAGTCGTACGGTTCCTCGGTGGCCGAGAGGATCTCGCCAACAGCGTCCGGGTCGCCCGCGGGTCCGCGCTCCAGTTCGGCGAGCAGTTGGGCCAGGGCGGGCCAGCCCTGTTCCGGGTCGTACAGCAACAGCGCGTGCGACGACACCACCTCGGCGTAGGTGACCGTACGCGCCCGCTCGCCGGTCCCCACCACCACCGGCTGCGCGCGAAGCCGTTGTAGCACAGCATCATTGCGAGCCCGCAGATCGTCAGGGCGGACGGGGTCGTCCGCAGCGCGCCGCACCACGGCATCGCTCCGGCCGTCCGCCGCGAAGGCGCAGCGCGCCCGGCCCGCCTCCGCGCACAGCCGCAGGAATTCACCGAGTACTTCTTCGGTCCCGGCCGCGGTGGTCTCGATGGAGCTGCGAGTGTCGTTGGTGTAGGTCTCCGGGTCGATCATCGACGCCAGGTGCAGCCCACGCACCCGGTCGCCGAACAGCGCGCCGTATACCTGACCGAGATAGCTCGCGTAGGAACCGCCTGTGTAGGTCAGCCGCGGGTCGTCGACCGCGCGGCGCAGCAGGTCGAGATCGCGCGCGACGTCGACGGTGGTCAAGTGCCCGAGCAGGGCGCCGCCGTGCGCCGCGCACCCGGCGGCCAGCTCTCGGCTCGCCGCGTCGGCCACACGCTCCTGCTCCGGATTCACCGGCGGCAGCAACACGCCGGACCAGAACCGTCGCTGCCGCTCGGCGTCCGGGAAACACCGCACCTGCCCGCTGCGGCCGACTCCGCGCTGATCGAAGGTGATCACGTCGAAGCGGCGCGCGAGCTCGCCACCGAGCAATTCCCCCTGCGCCGCCCAGCGCAGTCCGGAACCTCCCGGCCCGCCGACGGCGGAGAACAAAGTGCCGATCCGCCGTTGCGGGTCGGTAGCCTGCTGACGCACGACCGCCAGCCCGAGGGTCGGCCCGTCGGGGTGCGCGTAGTCCACCGGCACCTGCGCGGTCGCGCACTGGTACCCGCTCATCCCCGGCTCGGTGCACGGCACCCAGTCCAGCCGCGGCGTCGGCGCGGCGTCGGCCTGCGCGACCAGGTCCGCGACCGCTGACTCGTGTCGGCTCGGCGGTCCGCCGCAGCCGCTCACCGCGGGAAGCAGCCCGGCGAGCACGGCGACGATGACGATCTTCCAGCTAGGCACGGCATTCATCCTGTGCCCCCGTGCGGGCGGGCGTCGTCACCCTGAGGATTGACATCCGACCCTGAGATCGCGGCGCGGCTCACCGCGACAGTCCGGGCAGCCGCCGTCGATTCGGCGTCCCACCGCCCGCACCGCGCCATCGCCACCGAGAGTCGGCGTCAGCCCGATGGGTACGGGCACATGCGCGCGGGGCCGTCCCCCGCGACTCCGGCGTGCGCGTTTCCGGTGCCATGAGCGGCCTCCTAGGACGTCAGAAGGCGGGTCACCGCGATCAGGCCGACCACGACGATGACCGCGCGCAGCACGGTCGGCGGCATTCGCCTGCCCATCCGCGCGCCGAGCTGTCCGCCGATGATCGAGCCGAGCGCGATCAGCGCCGCCGCGCGCCAGTCCACCTCCGCCACGACGATGAAGATCAGCGCCGACACCGCGTTCACGATCAGGGCGAGCGCGTTCTTCGCCCCGTTGAGGCGCTGGATGTCGTCGTGCACGAAAACACCGAGCAACCCGATCAGCAGCACGCCTTGGGCAGCGCCGAAGTAGCCGCCGTAGACGCCGGCGGCGAAGATCGCGGCGAACAGGATGGGGCCACCGTGCACGGGCGCGGGAGCGCCGTCGTTCTCCCTGCGGCGCTTCACCCAGCTCGCCAGTCGCGGCTGCACGACGACCAGCACCAGCGCCACGATGATCAGAATGGGCACGATCGCCTTGAACGCGCCGGCCGGCAATACCAGCAGCAGCACGGCACCCGTAATGCCCCCGAGCAGTGACGCGGTGCCCAAGCGCATCAGCCGGTCGCGCTGACCTGCTAGTTCGCGGCGGTAACCGTGGACGCCGCTGATCGAGCCGGGGACCAGCCCGATGGTGTTGGAGACGTTCGCGGTCACCGGCGGCAGGCCGAACGCCAGGAGCGCGGGAAACGTGATCAGTGTGCCGGAGCCGACGATGGTGTTGATGCCGCCCGCCGCGATACCCGCACCGAAGACGGCCAGTTGCTCCAGCCAGGTCATACCAATCCTTAGACGTCCCGTAGGGCAAGGCCCGTACCAGCGTTGTCCACTGCGGACCGACGGTAGTGGTGTCGTCGGATCACCCGACGACGGGACCTCCCTTCCCGACGGTAGGGAGGCACGGTAAACTCGCGGACATCATGCAGCGGGCACTTCTTCTCGACCGCCGCGACGGGGTCTGATCGGACCGGCTCCCGTCGCGGGGTATTGCCGCGCCGGTCGACCCAGCCCATTGGGAAAAACGACATCCTCGGGAGAACCGCCCATGTCCCCTGCTGACGCCTTCGTATCCGGCGCCCGCACCATCACCGCGCCGAGCAAACCCGCCCCCGCCGATCAACCCGGCTGGAACAAGCAGAAGAACTCCTCGATGCCGACGTTCCGCTATCGGCCGTTCGCCGAGGAGGTCGAGCCGATCACGCTGCCCGACCGCACCTGGCCGGACAAGGTCATCGACCGGGCGCCCGGCTGGTGCGCGGTCGACCTGCGCGATGGCAACCAAGCGTTGATCGACCCGATGAGCCCGGCCCGCAAGCGCCGCATGTTCGATCTGCTGGTGCGGATGGGTTACAAGGAGATCGAGGTCGGCTTCCCCTCGGCGAGCCAGACCGATTTCGACTTCGTCCGCGAGATCATCGAGGACGGCGCGATCCCCGACGACGTGTCGATCCAGGTACTGACCCAGTGCCGTCCGGAGCTGATCGAACGGACCTTCGAGGCCTGCGCGGGCGCGCAGAACGTCATCGTGCACTTCTACAACTCCACCTCGATCCTGCAGCGGAAGGTGGTGTTCCGCGCCGACCGCGAATCGGTGAAGAAGATCGCCACCGACGCCGCGACGCTGTGCCTGGAGATCGAGAAGCGCTACCCGGACACCAACTGGCGTTACGAGTACAGCCCGGAGTCCTACACCGGCACCGAGCTGGAATACGCCAGGGACGTCTGCGACGCGGTCTCGGCGATCATCGCCCCTTCGCCGGAGAAGCCGCTGATCATCAACCTGCCCGCCACCGTGGAGATGGCGACCCCGAACGTGTACGCCGACTCGATCGAGTGGATGAGCCGCAATCTGGCCCGCCGGGACTCGATCGTGCTGTCGCTGCACCCGCACAACGACCGCGGCACCGCCGTCGCCGCCGCCGAGCTGGGCTACCAGGCCGGCGCCGACCGGATCGAGGGCTGCCTGTTCGGCAACGGCGAGCGCACCGGCAATGTCTGCCTGGTCACGCTGGGGATGAACATGTTCTCCCGCGGCATCGACCCACAGATCAACTTCTCCGATATCGATGAGATCCGCCGCACCGTCGAGTACTGCAACCAGCTGCCGGTCCACGAGCGTCACCCCTACGGTGGCGACCTGGTCTACACCGCGTTCTCCGGCAGCCACCAGGACGCCATCAACAAGGGCCTGGACGCGATGAAGACGGCGGCCGACGCCGCCGAGTCCGATGTCGACGACATCGTCTGGGAGGTGCCCTACCTGCCGATCGACCCGAAGGACGTCGGCCGCACCTACGAGGCGGTCATCCGGGTCAACTCGCAGTCCGGCAAGGGCGGGGTCGCCTACATCATGAAGACCGACCACGGGTTGGCGTTGCCGCGCCGGCTGCAGATCGAGTTCTCCCAGGCGATCCAGAAGATCACCGACGGCGAGGGCGGCGAGGTGACGCCCAAGGAGATGTGGGATGTCTTCCACCAGGAGTATCTGAGCCCGATCCGCCCGCTGGAGCGGATGCGCCAGAAGGTCACCGCGTCGGAGACCGACGGCGGGGTCGACTCGATCGTGGCCGTGGTGAAGGTCGAGGGCGTCGAACAGGAGATCACCGGCAAAGGCAACGGGCCGCTCGCCGCGTTCGTCGACGCGATCGCCACGGTCGGCTTCGACGTCGAGGTCCTGGACTACTCCGAGCACGCCATGTCCGCGGGCGACGACGCGCAGGCCGCCGCCTACGTGGAGTGCGCGATCGGCGACCGGGTGGTGTGGGGCGTCGGCATCGCCACCTCGATCACGACCGCGTCGCTGCGCGCGGTGGTGTCGGCGGTGAATCGGGCGCACTGACAGCGCCTCGGCGACACATCCGATCGGGCGTCGTGACGGTTCTGCCGCGCGGCGCCCGATCGTGCTGGCGCAGACCACTTGTCGGTGGCCGGTCGCTCCCCACGTCCGGCACGCCTACCGCAGGGCGGCGTAGCGAACCCCGTGCTAGCGTTGGATTCGCACTCCAAGCGCCGAGCTCTCTGCTCGAATTCCCGAGCAGATGGGGGAACCGTGACAACAAACGACCACAATCCGACCTCTCCGCCCTGGCTGCAGAGTCATTCCGTGGATACGGCCGAAGTCAGCGACGCGGAGTCATCGGCCACCGTCCCATCGGCCGAGGCGATCGGCGGCGCGGAAGCGAAGGAACCCGACGTGGCGGATGGGCCGGCCCAGCCGGACGCACAGCCCGAACAGCCGGAGCCGCAAGGCTCGACGGAACAGACCACGGTCTACCCGCAAGCGGCCGTGCCGCCGCAGTCCTGGGCTCCCCCCCAGGCCGGGCCTGCCGAACCCTACGGTTCGTACGCCCCGCCGAGCCCTGGCGCGTACCCGCCACCGTCGCCCTTTCCCGGGGAGACGTTCCCTACCGGCGCATTTCAGCCACCGTCGAGTCACAGCGGTAACCACCCCGTAGCCACGCCGCCGGACGGGCCCAATCCCGGTTACGGCGAGTACCGCCAGGAGATCGGCGGCGACGGCTTGGTCCGGCGTGTGCCCATGGACTCCGCGCAGCCCGAACCCGCTGCGCCGCAGCCCGATCAGCCCAGCGGCCCGATCTACAGCTGGGCGCCGCCGCCCCCGCCGGTGACGCATCAGCCTCCGCCGCCTGCCTACCAGCATCAACCGCCGCCGCCCCCGATCGGGCAACCGCAGGTGCCGAGCTGGCAGGGCGGGCCTGCCCCGCATCAGTCCGCACCGCCGTTCCAACCGCAGCATGTGCCGCAGCCCGGCCAGCCGGGACATTCGGTGAACGACCTGAATCTGCTCAGACGGGCTCGCAGGGCGCCGCGCAGTGGTTGGCGCCGTGCGGTGCACAAGGCGTCCGGCGGCATGATCAACCCGGGCGAGTCGGCGGCCGACATCGTCTACCAGGACCTCGTCGACCGGGTGAACCAGCCGGTGCGCGGCGACTACCGGATCGCGATCCTCTCGCTGAAAGGCGGCGTCGGAAAGACCACCACCACGGTCGGTCTCGGCTCCACCTTCGCCTCGCAGCGCGGTGACCGGGTGATCGCGATCGACGCCAATCCCGATCTGGGCACGCTCGCGCACCGGGTGCCGCGGCAGACCCGCTCCACCGTGCGCAATCTGCTCGAGGATCAGCACATCACCAGGTACTCCGACGTGCGGGCGCACACCTCGCAGGCGCCGAGCCGCTTGGAAGTGCTTGCCAGTGAACAGGATCCGGCGGTCTCCGAGGCCTTCAGCGAAGCGGACTACCGCAAGGCGATCAGCATCCTGCAGTCGTTCTACAACATCATCCTGACCGACTGCGGTACCGGCTTGATGCACTCCGCGATGGCGGGCGTGCTGGATATGGCGAGCTCGCTGGTGCTGGTCACCTCACCTGCCATCGACGGCGCGCGCAGCGCGTCGGCCACGCTGGACTGGCTCGACCACCACGGCTACGGCAAGCTGGTGGAGCGAACGGTGGTGGTGGTCAACGCCTCCCGGCGCGGCGCGTCCACCGTCGATCTCGACCAGCTGCGCAAGCTGTTCCTCGACCGCACCCGCGCGGTGCAGGTGGTGCCGTTCGACGACCACCTCGCCGAAGGCGCGGAGATCGATCTGGAACTGGTGAGCAAGCCGACGCGGCGGGCGCTGCTGGAATTGGCGGCGATGGTCGCCGACGACTTCGGCTACGTCAGCGCGCAGGCCCAGCACCCCTACCGGAATCAGCCACCGCACGGGTTCTGATCGGCTCGGCACCGCCGCCGGTGATCATCCTCGTGTGGCGGTGTCCTTTCCGTTCCTCGTCTCAGGGTCGGCGGTCGCCAGCGCGGCGGCGGACTCGAACGCCGCGAGCACGGCCGCGATCGCCGGACGGGCGTCGGCCCGCGGACGGGTGGCCAGTTCGTACAACCGGGCGGCACGCACGCCGGACAGCCGCAGCACCGCCAGCGCGGGGTGGCCGACGGCGTAGCGCGGCATGAGCGCAACGCCGTAGCCGGTGGCGACCAACGTCTCGATGACGCGGAAATCGTTGAGCCGCTGCGCGATGCGCGGCTGCACACCGGTCACGGTGGCGATGGAGCGCAGCACGTCGTCGACGGGGAAACCGCCCCGCACACTCAGCCAGGTCTCGTCGGCCAATTCCTCCGGTGCGACCGACGAGCGGCCCGCGAGACGATGGGTCGGTGCGGCCACGACATCGATGGGCTCGCGCATGAGCACCTGGGTCGCGACGCGCGGGTCGGTGATCGGCGCGGCGCGTTCGTCGCGGTGGGTCAGGACCACGTCGTAGTCGGCGAGCAGTCGCGCCACTTCCGAGGGTGGCACGTCCTCGTCCCGCGCGATCACCTCGACACCGCTGTCCACCATGCCGGGCAACAC
Organism: Nocardia sputi; assembly: GCF_023501985.1. Lineage (NCBI taxonomy): Bacteria > Bacillati > Actinomycetota > Actinomycetes > Mycobacteriales > Nocardiaceae > Nocardia > Nocardia sputi. Next base: position 57,251 of record NZ_JAMFLC010000030.1, read on the forward strand.
GTGCGGCAGCAGCAACGCACCGCCCGAGGGGAACACCGCGACGCGGACCCGCCCGCGCGGCGAGCCGCGGTAGTAGGCCATCTCGGCGACCGCGCGATCCATGGCCGCGAGCACCTCGTCGGCGCGCACCACCAGGGCGCGGCCCGCGTCGGTCAGCCGGACCCGCCTGCCGTCGGGTTCGAGCAGGGCCACGCCCGCTTCCCTGGCCAGCACCTTGAGCTGTTGGGAGACGGCGGAGGGCGTCATGGACAGCGCCGCGGCCACGGCGGCGACGGTGCCGCGGTCGGCGAGCTCACGCAGCACACGCAGTCTTTCCAGAGCCATGGGCGGGCCGGGCGCGGCGATTGCATCCTTCAACTCCATTAAGAAAAGCTACATCATTGATCCATAATTATTCGATTGTTCTGATTGTTAGCGGGCCGCACGATGAATGGCGTGACCAACCGTGACCGCCTGCTCGGCTTGACCGTCGTCCTGCTCTGGGGATTGAACTTCCTCGCCATCCGGGTGGGGCTCGACCACTTCCCACCGTTCTTCTTCGCGGCGCTGCGCTTCGCGGTGCTCGCGGTTCCCGCGCTGCTGTTCATTCCGCGCCCTCCGGTGCGGATGCGCTGGATTCTGCTGTACGGCACCGGTTTCGGCATCCTGCAGTTCGCGTTCCTGTTCACCGCCATGCGGGTGGGCATGCCGACCGGACTGGCCTCGCTGGTGCTGCAATCCTCCGCGCCGTTCACCGTGCTGCTCGGCACGCTGCTGCTGGGTGAGCGGATGCACCGGGCCCAGGTCGCGGGCATCGCCGTCGCGGTGGCAGGCATGGCGGTGATCGGCTGGGACCGGCTGGCACACGCCACACTGCTGCCGGTGCTACTGACGCTGGCGGGCGGCCTGGGCTGGGCCTTCGGCAATATCGGCGCGCGCCTGGCCGGGACCGAGACCCCTGGTGTCAACCCGCTGCACCTGATGCTGTGGACCACCGCGATCCCGCCGGTGCCTCTGTTCGCGCTCTCCGCGCTCGTGGAGGGGCCGACCACGGGGGCTCGCGCCCTGGTCGAGGCGTTCGCACCGGCGGGCAGGCCCGCCCTGCTGGCACTCGCCTACATCGCGGTCCTCGCCACCGTGGTGGGGACGGGGTTGTGGACCTACCTGCTCGGTCGCTATCCGGCCGGCTTGGTCGCGCCGTTCTCCCTGCTCGTTCCGATCGTCGGGATCGCGGCGGCGTGGACTTTCCTGGGCGAGACCCCGACCCCGTTGTCGCTGGTCGGTGGAGTAGTGGTGCTGGCGGGCGCGTTCGCGGCCACGTCGAGCAGGCCCCGTGCGGTCAGGGCGGACGCCTGCCTCGAGACACCGAGAACGGTCGCTATCACCGGGCAACCGGCCTGAGCGGGCGGTCACACCTCCCCGCCGGGTGCTCGACCGCACAGTCGCCGCGATCCGCACGGGCGCTTCACGGGGTCGGTGCTCGGTGATCGGTTTGCCGCTTTAAGGTAGTGCCCGGCGTGGAAGTTGGTCCCTAGGCTAGGCAGCAGAGCGGCGCATGGCAGACAATCAGTGGACCGTATCGCGAAGAGCATTGCTTCGTAACACGGTCGCAGCGGGGGTGGCTACGGCGGGGGTACTGGCGGCGGGTGCGCTGCGGCCGACGCCGGCCGCGGCGGATCACGGCGGCAGACGAGTCGCGGTACTCGGTGGCGGTGTCGCGGGCCTGACCGCGGCGCATGAACTGGCCGAACGCGGATTCCGGGTCACCGTCTACGAAAAACGCGCGTGGGGCGGTAAAGCCCGCAGCGTCGGCGTGCCGGGCACCGGAGCGGACGGGCGCCCGGACCTGCCCGGGGAACACGGCTTCCGCTTCTTCCCCGGCTTCTACCAGCACGTGCCGGACACGATGCGCCGAATCCCGTTCCCGAACAATGCCAACGGCGTCTGGGACAACCTCGTCGCGGTGCCGGAAGCGCGCTTCGCCCGGCGCGGCGGCGACGACTTCCGCGTTCCGCTGGGTCCGCGCGCCCGCACGGCATTCGATCCCGATGGCTTCCGTGAAACGCTCGGCGCGGCGCTGTCGACCACGTTGAAATTGCCGCCGGCGGAGGGCGTCTACTTCGCCGGACGGCTGCTGGTCTTCAACACCAGCTGCGACGCGCGCCGCCTCGGCCAGTGGGAGGCCACCTCCTGGCACGACTTCGTCGGCGGCCACGTGCGCTCGCACGAGTTCCGCGCACTGCTCTCGCGCACGCTGACCAGCATCATGGTCGCCGCGAAGGAGAACGTGGCCAGCGTGCGCACCATCGGCACGATGGGCGAGCAGTTCCTCGGCAATCCCTTGGGGATCGGCAACGACGGCGGCCTGGACCGCGTACTGAACGGCCCGACCAACGTGGTCTGGATCGACCCGTGGATGCGGCGGATCCGCGAACTGGGCGCGGAGTTCGTGCTCGGAGCCGAGGTGCGCGAGCTGGAGGTGCGCGACCGCAGGATCACCGCGGCGCGCGTCGTGGACGAGACCGGCGTCCAGCGCACGATCGAGGCCGACTACTTCGTCGTGGCGCTGCCCGCCGAACGGGCGCGCACCTTGTGGTCGCCGCAAGTGCTCGCCGCCTGGCCCGAACTGGCGGGAATGGACAACCTGTCCACCGACTGGATGAACGGCATCCAGTTCTATCTGCGCAGACCGGCAGACATCTCGCGCGGCCACACCGCCTACATCGACGCGCCTTGGTCGCTCACCTCGATCACCCAGAACCAGCTGTGGTGCCGCAAGCTGACCGAGTTCGGCGACGGCAGTGTGCAGGACTGCCTGTCGGTGGACATCTCCGACTGGAACACCCCCGGCATCTTGTTCGGCAAACCGGCCAAGGAGTGCACCCACGAGGAGATCGCTCGCGAAGCGTGGGCCCAGATCAGGGCCCACCTGGACGATCGCGGCGAGGTGCTGAGCGACGCCGACCTGCACTCCTGGTTCCTCGACCCGGGCATCACCTGGCAGGAGGGGCAGCGGCGCAACGCCAACGCCGACCCGCTGCTGATCAACACCGCCGGGTCGTGGGAGTACCGTCCGCAGGCGCACGGGACGTTGGAAAACCTGTTTCTGGCGGGTGATTACGTGCGCACGAATGTGGACTTGGCCACCATGGAGGGCGCCAACGAGTCCGCGCGAGCCGCGGTGAACGCGCTGCTGGACGTGGCCGGCTCCAACGCGGAGCGCTGCCGGATGTACACCCTCTACCGCGCGCCCGAACTGGAACCGCTGCGCCGGATCGACGCCGACCGCTACGCGGCCGGACAGCCGAACATGTTCGACGCCCCTGCGTGAACGGCACGTGGTCGGACTCCCTTCGCCCGAATCGAATTCGATCGCCAACGGCCCGGGACGATGCTTGAATCGAGATATGCGCGAGAGCACCGTCCCGAACGAGATCACCGACGCGGCAGACCTGCGGGAATTGCTCGGCGAGGTGGCGCCGCGCGCCGCCACCAAGGAGCGGACCGCACTGCATGCCAGGGACCGGGAGTGGATCGCGACCTCTCCGTTCCTGGTGATGAGCACCAGCGACGCGAACGGCAACTGCGACGCCTCCCCGAAAGGCGATCCGGCGGGGTTCGTGCGGGTACTCGACGACACCACCCTCGCCATCCCGGAGCGCCCCGGTAACCGGCGCGCCGACGGCTACCTCAACATCCTGGCCAACCCGCACGTCGGCCTGCTGTTCGTGATCCCGGGCCGCCGGGAGACGCTGCGGATCAACGGCCGCGCCCGCTTGGTGCGCGACGCGCCGTACTTCGACGACATGCTAGTGCGCGGTCACCGCCCGATCCTCGCGGTCGAGGTGGACATCGACCAGATCTTTTTCCATTGCGCCAAGGCGTTCATACGCAGCCACCTGTGGGAGCCCGAACAGTGGCCGCAGGACACCTTGCCGAGCGCTGCCTGCCTGGTCAAAGAGGTACATACGAACGTCACCGAGACGGTGGAGGAGCTGGAGCGCTACTACTCGCCGGAGAACTACGAGGCCAAGCTCTACCGCGACTGAGCCGCGTGGCCCACGCCACCCGACCGCGGCGCGCCCGGATCGCGGGGCGAACATAGACTCGCGACGTGGCAGACATATCGGTGCGCGGACGGCTCGCGCTCGCGGCGGCCGCCGCGGCGTCCTGGGCCTCGCAGAAGGCGGGTCGCGGCAAGGGCTCGATGATCGGCGGCCTGATCGCGTTGAAGATCGATCCGACCGTGATGGACCAGCTGGGACGCCGGCGGCGCACCGTGCTGGTGACCGGCACGAACGGCAAGTCCACCACCACGCGGATGACCACCGCCGCGCTCAGCACGCTGGGCGCGGTCGCGACCCAGGCCGACGGCGCGAATATGGACGCCGGCATCGTCGCCGCGCTCAACGCGCACCGGCGCGCGCCGCTGGCCGCGATCGAGGTGGACGAACTGCACCTGCCGCACGTCACCGATTCGTTGAACCCCTCGGCGGTGATCCTGCTGAACCTCAGCCGCGACCAGCTCGACCGGGTCGGCGAGATCAACATGATCGAGCGCAGGTTGCGCGCGGGCTTGGCGAAGCACCCGGCGACCGTCGTGATCGCCAACTGTGACGACGTGCTGGTCACCTCGATCGCCTACGACCATCCCAACGTGGTGTGGGTGTCGGCAGGCAGCGGCTGGGCGATGGACGCGACCAGCTGCCCGCGCAGCGGCGAGCCGATCATCTGGGAGGGCGCGCACTGGCGCAGTACCGGTGCGGACTTCCAACGCCCCGAACCGGATTGGTGGCTCGACGGGGACGATCTGGTCGCCCCGGAGAGCGCGCGCTACCCGTTGCGGCTCGCGCTGCCCGGACGGGCCAATCGCGGCAACGCCGCACAGGCGGTGGCGGCGGCCGTCGCACTGGGCGCCGACGCGCGGGAGGCCGTCGCGGCCGCGGGCACGGTCCGTGAGATCGCGGGCCGCTACCGCACCGTGCAGGTCGGCGAGCACGACGCGCGTCTGCTGCTGGCCAAGAACCCGGCCGGGTGGCAGGAGGCGCTGTCGATGATCGAGCCGACCTCGGCGGGCCTGGTGATCGCGGTGAACGGCCAGGTGCCCGACGGCGAGGACCTGTCGTGGCTGTGGGACGTGCGCTTCGAGCACTTCGAAGGCGTGCAGGTGGTGGCGGCGGGCGAGCGCGCCACCGATCTCGCGGTGCGCCTGACCTACGCGGGCGTGGAGCACACGACGGTGCCCGATCCGGTGCACGCCATCGCGTCGTGTCCGGCGGGCCATGTGGAAGTGCTCGCGAACTACACCGCCTTCCGTGATCTCAACCGTGACCTCGAGGAGCGGGCATCATGAGTGAGTCGACCATTCGCATCGGCTTGGTGCTGCCGGACGTGATGGGCACCTACGGCGACGGCGGCAACGCCCTCGTACTGCGCCAGCGGCTGCGCATGCGCGGCTACGACGCCGAGATCGTCGAGATCACGCTGCCGGAACCGGTGCCGGATTCCCTGGACATCTATACCCTCGGCGGCGCGGAGGATTCCGCTCAGCGTCTGGCCACCCGGCACCTGCAGCGCTACCCCGGTTTGCAGCGCGCCGCCGCGAAAGGCGCTCCCGTCCTGGCGATCTGCGCGGCCATCCAGGTGCTCGGCCAGTGGTACGAGACCTCCGCGGGCGAGCGGGTGGACGGCGTCGGCCTGATCGACGTCACCACGTCGCCGCAGCACAAGCGCGCCATCGGCGAGGTGACGACCACACCCCTGCTCGACGGGCTCACCGCGGCGCTCACCGGCTTCGAGAACCACCGGGGCGGCACCAAACTCGGCGGCGAGGCGCACGGCTTGGCCCGCGTCACCCGAGGCGTCGGCAACGGCGTCGGCGACGGGCTCGAGGGCGTCGTCCAGGAGTCGGTGATCGGCACCTACATGCACGGCCCTGTGCTGGCCCGCAATCCCGAACTCGCCGACCTGCTGCTGATGCGCGCACTCGGCGTCAGCGAGCTGGCTCCGCTCGACCTCCCCGAGGTCGACCAGTTGCGCAGGGAGCGGCTGCGCGCCTGAATCGGCCGGACCGCGATCTCGGCGTCCTCCCTCCGGGGCCGGCCCGGCGAACACGGTGGACGCGGCCGGTGAGCAACGGTGTCTACCCCCGCGCGACGATCGTCCGAGTCGTCGCATGCGGCTGCGAGTCGGCGGCCTGCGTCGGACCCCGGTTCGATAAGTCGGTCGCCGCCACCGAGTTCTGGGACACGGATGTGCCGCGCGCCGGACCGTCTCTCGGAACTCGGCGGCAGCTCGATCGTGATCAGCCGGCCGCGCCGAGCGTCGCCGATCAGCCGCCGACCTCCGTGACATCGACGGAAACGGTGATCGCACTGTCCTTCGCGTCGGTGTAGATGATGCCGCGCAGCGGAGGGACGTCGGCGTAGTCCCGGCCCCAGGCGGCGGTGATGTACCGCTCGTCGCCGAACTGGTCGTTGGTGGGGTCCAGGTCGATCCAGTGGCCCGCGCGATCGTCCTCGTCCGCACCGGGCATCCACACCGCCGCCCAGGCATGTGTGGCGTCCGCGCCGACCATCCGCTCCTTCCCCGGCGGCGGATCGGTGGCCAGATAGCCGGACACGTACCTGGCGGCGAGGCCGTGCGAGCGCAGGCAGGCGACGGCCAGGCGGGCGAAGTCCTGGCACACGCCCGCACGGGCCGCGAACACGTCGGCCACTCGGGTGGACACGGTCGTGGCGCCGGACCGGTAGGCGAAGTCGGTGTAGATGCGGGTGTTCAGCTCGGCCACCGCGTCCAGCAGCGGCCTGCCCGGCAGAAAGGATTCGGCCGCGTACCCGGTGATCTCCGCGGCGATCTCGGGCGGATGCAGGTCGAGGGCGAACTCCCGCGCGAACGGCCCCGTCGCGCTGGTCGGGCGCGCTTTCTCCCATCGCTCGGCGGCCGGTCCCGTGCGATCGTGGCCGGGAGCATCGACTTCCACCAGGGATTCGCCGACGACCGTCAGGGCGCGATGCACGCTGGTGACGTGGAAATAGGAGGTGGTGTTGCCGTACACGTCCCCGCCGACCGACCGGTCCGACGGTGCGGGGTCGATCCGGATGTCGTGGGCGAGCAGTCGCTGGCCCGGCAGATCGCGCGGCGTCAAGTACGCGCGACCGTAGGAGCTGGTGACCTCCCCGGAGTACGCGTACTTGGTGCGATGCTCCACCCGGTAGCGCCGGGCCGCAGCGCCGGGGCCGCTCATCCGACGACCTGGGCGCTGCCCCACAGCGGCTGGATGCCCACCGGGAGCGACAGCGTGGTGGTCTCGAACGATTCGGAAACCTTGCGCAGGCGCAGATGCACTCCCTCCAGCAACTCGGCCAGTTCGGTGCGCCGGTCGTCGGCATCGGTCACCTCGAGATCGTCGGAGTCGAGGCGGCGCAGCATGCGTCGCGCGTCCGCGAGCAGCCGCTGCGGACGCGACGAGCCCGACGCTCCGGGCAGCGCGTGGAAATCGGCGTGGAGCCGGTCGAGTTGATAGGCCAGCGATCGCGGGTTGGCGGTGTCGAAAAGCAGGAGTTCGGCGACGTTCGCGGTCCGCACCGAATCGCGGTGGCGTCGACGGTAACTCACCGAGGACTCGGTGACCCGCAGCACCCAATCGGTGACCTCCCGCTCGGTCTCGTCCGGATACTGCTTGGTGAGCGCGGCCGACAGCAACGCGGTCAGGGCGAGACCGCGCTCGATTCGCTTGCCGATGTCTCTGACGTACCACCCGGTGTCGCGCAGCAGCGACTCTCCATCGATCCCGGACAGCGCGAGCAGCCCGGCCAGGGTTCGCGAATGCACCTCCGACAGCTCCGCCTCCAGGTCGTCGGTCGCGGCCGGATAGCCGGCCAGCGCACGGTCGACCGCGCCGAGGATCATCCAGGTGTCCACCGGCAATTGGTCGCGTACCGCGCGCGCGGCGCTGCCGTACCGATCGATCGCGAAGGCCAGCGATCCGGGCAGCTCCCGATCGATCGTCAGGGTGACGAGGTAGTCGTGGCCCTCGCGGGACGCGCCGGGCACCGGTGCGTCCACCTCCCCTCCCGCGGTTTTGCCCGACCCTGGCGCCGCAACGGCACTCGACTCCTGAGCGTGATGCGCGGTGGATCCGGCCGAGGCGTGCGATCGATCGTCGCCGTAATGCGCGACGCCCGCCTCACCTTCCACGCGGCCCGACAGCGAGAGCATGCCGCGATCGACCGAACTCTGCTGCGGCGCAAGGGCTCGCACCTCCGGACCGAACAGGCCCTCCGTCGGCGCCGCGGTGGCGGTGGCGCGGCCGAGGGCGGCCAAGAGGATCGGCATCGCCTGCGCGCCCTCCAGCCATGGGCGATACCGGAACTCCTGGTAGCGCTCGTGGGTGGCGATCAGGAGGCGGACGGTGTCCTCCGCGCGCTCGCCGTAGCGGCCCATCCAGAAGAAATCGTTGAGCACGCGCGGAGAGCTGATCGCTTCCACCGGCGGTGCGGTGCGCCGTTCGCGCTCCGGGCGCGGCGGCTCGATGCCGATCGCGGCGGCGGCCGTCGGCGCGGCCCGCACCCATATGTCCTTGGCGGCGATCTTGATCGCGGCGCGCTCGGTCGTGCGCTGACGCAACTGGCCGAGTCCGCCGGACATCACGGTGTAGCCGCCGCGATGGGCGAGCGAGAACAGTCGCATGCCGACCGGAGCGGCGGCGAGTCCGTCGTGATCACGAACGGCGGGCGCGACGGAGAACTGCGCCGGTTCCTGGCCTACCCACTGCCACCCGTGCGCCTCGATCCTGGCCTTCACCTCGTCGCGCTGTTCCCGGCTCAGCTCGGGGCCGAACAGCGTGCCCCCGTCGACCGCCGAGCGGAGGATCAACTTTTCCAGATTCGCGATCAGATGCTCGCGCTCCCGGTCGTGACCGCCCCAGTACGACGGCGCACTCTCCAGCAACAGGTCCTCATCGAGGAGCGCACGCGACAGCCCGGGCAGGAAGCCGGCCAGCGCGGGGTTCTCCAACAGCCCGCTGCCGAGGGTGTTCACCACCGTCACCGCGCCGCGGCGCAGCACTTCGACCAGTCCGACCACACCCAGCCGCGAATCCGGCCGCAAGTCCAGCGGATCGGAGAGCTCGGCGTCCACCCGGCGCAACACTACGTCCACCCGTTCCAGCGTGCCGAGCGAGCGCATCCACAGCGAACCGTCCCGCACCACCAGGTCGGCGCTCTCCACCAGCGGAAAGCCGAGCGTGGAGGCCAGCGTCGCCTGATCGAAAGCGGTCTCGGATCGAACGCCGGGGCTGAGCACCACGACCACCGGCTCGTCGTCGGCCTGCGCCGATTCGATCAGCATCGATCGCATCGCCCTGGCAAAGGGCGTCAGCGGACGCGGATTGGCGTGCTCGAACGACTCCGGGATAGCGGTCGACACCACTCTGCGGTCCGCCAGCGCGTATCCGGCGCCGGAGGGCGCCTGCGTCCAGTCGGCGAGCGCCCGGAACTGCCCGTCGCTCCAGCGGCTGAGATCACAGGCGTGCAGGAAGAGCTGATGCCGTCCCGGCACGGTGATGCCGTGCGCGGCCCGGACGTAGCCGCGGTTGCCGAATACGACTTCCGGTGCGAGCAGCCCGGAGCCGAGCGTCCTGCGTGGACCGTAGACATCGGTGAGCACTTCGTCGAGCACGCGGGAGCGCTGTTCCAACCCGGTCTCCAGCCGGGTCCAATCGTCCGCTGCGACCAGCAAGGGAATCGGGTCGAGCCGCCACGGCGCCGGCGCCGTGATCTCGGCCGAAGGGCCGGTCTCGAGATAGGTGATGCCGTCGTCATCGATCAGCCTGCGCACCCGGCCGTCCAGCCTGTCGAGGCCCGCACCGCCGAGTTCGGCGAAGTCGGCGGACAATGCCGACCACATTCGGCGCACTGTGCCGTTGGCGTCGATCAATTCGTCGTAGTAGCCCGCCACGGGCGCACCGCATTCGTCGTACGCGGCGGTGTCGGCGCCCTCTCTGCGGTAGCGCGTGATCTGCTCGCGCACGGTCGTGCCGGGCGCGGTTTCCCGCGGCTCATCGCGCAACGTCACTGCGCCGACCTCACTTCCGCCGCCAGGTGTGCCCAACGGTCGCCGAATGCTTCGCACCCGAATAGGAACGATCACCTCCACCGCTCCACATTTGTGGGCTGTGTGGACATTTTCGCATGTAGTACCGCATTTGATAGGCGAACCGCAGCCCTCCCCACACTGTTGGCCACAGGGTTGCAGTGAAATTGCGCAAACGCGAGCACGCGACACACGGGCTCCAGGTCCCCCCGCATCGGCCGGGCCGGTGGTATCACCGAATCACGACTCAGATCTCGTCAGGAGGTCCCATGCGTACACCAGGTTGTTCATCCTGCGAATCCGCGTTCGACCACTGCCACGGAACTTTGATCGTCCACGCGAGCCAGATCGCCGAATGCACCGACGAACACTGCCTCGATTTCAGCCATGTCCGGCACACGTTCGTCCTCGATTGCCGCGCCCTCGCAGGCGGTTGCCGGTGCACCGAGGACGACGCGGTCACCCGGCGCGCCTGAGCGGTTCCGTACCCTGGCCCGGTGAGCTATGACCACGTGTTGCTGCCGTCCGGTGTCGCGTCGTCGATCGCGGAGGTCGACGCCTACCTGAGCACCCAGCAGGGCGTCCCCGAGTCGGGCGCGGTCGCGCGGATCGCGGCCGAGTTGAACAGACGCAACGCGGAACTGCCGGATGAGGACAGCTTTCTCAGCACCGTTCCGGTCGGCGGGGCGGCCACAGGTGCCGCGCTCTACGTGCCGTGTCCCTACGACGCGATCGGCTTCGTGCGGCACCTGCTGTTCGAACTCGCCACACCGCTGAACTACGCCGTCTACGACCCGCAACTGGCTTGGCTGATCGATCCCGCCGGGCACGTCAGGGCCACCGTCACCCACGGCGGCGCGGGCGAGTTCCCCTACCTGACCAAAGCGCTGATCGAGCAGTGGATTCCGGAGCTCAGCCCACCCAACCCGTACCTCGTCGTCGAACGCGGTGAGCAGTTCTACATCCAGACCTACCGGGAGAACTCCGGCGCTTACACCCTGGAATACCGGGACGGCGCACCCGACAAGCATTTCGGTACCACGGTCCCCGACCCCGCCACCGTCGCCGCCCTCATCTGGGACTGGGCCAACGACGACCGCACCCGCTTCCCCGGCCTGCCCTGGTCCCGCGTCGACGTCTGAGCCCGGTCACTGGTTCTGGGCGGCCAGCCTGCCCGCGAGCGCGAGGAACGAGGCGCCGAAGGCACGGCGCATCCAGGTGACGACTCCGGGGCGGGAGACAACCTGGTCGCGGACGGCGGCGGCGCAAGCGCCGTAGACCGCGAACACCACGAAGGTGGCGAGCATGAATATGCCGCTCAGCTCGAGCATGCGAGCCAACGCGTTCGGCGCGCCGGTGGGCACGAATTGCGGGAGGAACGCGAAGAAGAAGATGGTCAGCTTCGGGTTGAGCAGGTTGAGCAGCACCGCCGAGGTGATCACTTTCCGCGCCGAGGGGGCCGTCGGCTCGGTGGGCTCCGGCATCGCGAGCACGCCCTTGTCCCGGAACGTCGTCCAAGCCATGTACACCAGATAGGCGACGCCGAGGTACTTCAGCGTCTGGAAGGCGACCGCGCTCGCGTTGAGCAGCGCGGCCAGGCCGGTGATCGCCGCGACCATGTGCGGGACGGTTCCGAGCGCACAGCCGAGAGCCGCGATCACGCTGGCCCGCGCGCCGCGGGACAGTCCGGCGGCCAACGTGAACAGCACGCCGGTGCCGGGAGTGGCGACGATGACGAGCGTCGTCAGCAGGAATTCGATGCTCATCCACGACACGGTAACCCACCCGCGGCAGGGCGCAATACCGCTCGCCGGACTCGCTTTCACCGAGTTCGGACGCGTTGTCTTCCCGCGGGCCGAACGGGCGAGGCCGCTACAGCGCGCGCCGCCCGGACAGCGCGCGTCCGAGGGTCAGTTCGTCGGCGAACTCCAGGTCGCCACCCATGGGCAGGCCCGACGCCAGCCTGGTGACGCTCAGGCCGGGGAAGTCGCGCAGCATCCGGACCAGGTAGGTGGCGGTGGCCTCCCCCTCGGTGTTCGGATCGGTCGCGATGATCACCTCGCTGACGTCGACGCCGTCCTCCTGGTTTCCGATGCGCGCCAGCAGTTCCCGGATCCGCAACTGGTCGGGACCGATACCGCTGAGCGGGTCGAGCGCGCCACCGAGCACGTGGTAGCGGCCGCGGAACTCCCTGGTGCGCTCGATCGCCTGCACGTCCTTGGGCTCCTCGACCACGCAGATCATGGTCCGGTCCCGGCGCGGATCGGCGCAGATGCGGCACAGCTGCCCGTCGGAGACCGTTCCGCACGTCACGCAGAACTGCACACCGTCGCGCACCTTCTGCAACGCGGCCTGCAACCGGTCGATCTCCGGCGGTTCCACCCCGAGCAGATGAAAGGCGATGCGCTGCGCGCTCTTCGGACCGACGCCGGGCAGCTTGCCCAATTCGTCGATCAGATCCTGGACCGGACCCTCGTACAACTGCTACCTCGGCTCAGAAACCGGGCAGCGAACCGCCACCCAGGCCGCCGGACAGCGGTCCGAGCCGTTCGGCGGCGATGCGCTGGGCGTTGGACATCGCGTCGTTGACCGCGCCGATGACCAGATCCTGCAGGGTCTCGACGTCGTCGGGATCCACGGCCTTCGGGTCGATGGTCAGCGACAGCACCTCGCCGCTGGCCTTGATGGTGACCTTGACCAGCCCACCACCCGCCGCGCCTTCCACTTCGGTCGCCGCGATATCGGCCTGGGCTTCCATCACCGCCTGCTGCATCTGCTGCGCCTGAGCGAGCAACTGTTGCATGTCGAACTGACCACCTGGCTGCACGGGAGGGTCCTCTCTGGAGAAGGTGTCATCGGCCAGCCTAGTCCTGCCGCACCGCGCCCCCGGCGCGGCCCGACAGTCCTGATGTGCGTGGCGCATGGTCGATAACAGGTTGGGTAGTTCCGGTGGAGATCGACCCACAGCGCCCTACCATCGACACCGGATCGAGACCGGTGTGCCAAATCTGGAGACGAAGATGATCGCAGCCCGTGCACGTTTGCTGAGCGCCCTGGTGCTCACGCTCGGTGTTCCCAGTGTCTTTCTCGGCGCCGCCGGGCCGGCAGCCACCGCCGACACGGGGATCGTCGAGGCTGAGATCGTCGAGTCGACAGGGATCGTCGAGTCGACAGAGATCGTCGAGTCGACAGAGATCGTCGAGTCGACAGAGGTGATCGACGGGCAAGAGGCCATCGAGGCCGAGACCACCCCCGCCGTCGCCGACTACGGGAACGGCTGCGTCCTCTACCCGGACGACAAGGCCGCGACTCTCGATTCACTGCGCTCGCGGTGCTCGGCGCAGCAGCAGGACGCCATCTTCCGCGCCGCGCCGCTGGGCGCGGTTCCGACCGGTGTGAAGTCGGGCTGGGTGACCCGCCCGCCGGTCATGCAGGCCATCGCACCCCCGTTGTGGATCGGCAAGACCTTCTACACCGGCCCGGACGGCGGCTACCTGATGAACCGCCTCACCGGCGCGGGCATCGAGGGCTGGCGCGCCGACGTCTACGTGGCCCCCGCTCTCACCGACGGGCAGCCGACCTGGGCGCTGAACTACACCCCCTCCCCGTCGCCGCAGGTCTACGACGAGATCCGGGAAGTCACCCCGGGTGTGTGGTTCGGCTACTCCTGGTGGCGCGGCGCGTTGCAGACCACGCTCCTGCTGACCTTCGCGCTCGCCTGAACACCGGGCGCCGTTGACCCTCCCGCCGCTGGAGGGTGTTGGCTGGTGCCATGACGGCAACCGTCCCCATCGGGGAGTTCTCCAGGCTGAGCCACCTCAGCGTGAAGACGTTGCGCTACTACCACGAGATCGACCTGCTCGCTCCGGTCGGCGTCGACGCGAGGTCGGGCTATCGGCGGTACTCGACGGCGCAGGTGGCGCAGGCACAGCTGATCCGGCGATTGCGCGAACTGGACATGCCGGTACCGGAGATTCGCGCCGTGCTCGCCGCGCCGGACGAGGACGCCCGCGACACCGCGCTGCGTAAGCATCTGGAGCGCATGGAGGCGGAGCTGATGCGTACCCGCGCGGTCGTGGCATCGCTGCGTTCGCTGCTGACCCCCTCGGCCCCGATCGCCGTGGAATATCGCGTAATTCCGGCGTTCCCGGCTGCGGCCCTGCGCGCGGTGGTGGCCCGGGAACACATCGGCGCATGGTGCGAAGTGGCATTCCGAACCTTGTACGAGGCGCTGGCCACCGCCGGGATCGCGCCCGCCGGTGTCGGCGGGGCGACCTACGGCACCGGCTTCTTCGAAGAGGACGAGGGCGAGGTCGTCGCGTTCGTTCCGGTCGCCGACGCAGGCATCGTCCTGCCCTCAGGGGTTTGCGCCGTCGAACTGCCCGAGCGCCGGTTCGCCGTCACCGTGCACGAGGGTTCGTTCGACGAGTTGGACCGCACCTACGGCGCACTGGGCAGTCATGTCGCCGAACACGATGTGGCGTTGCCCGAACCGATCCGCGAGCTGTACCTGCTCGGCCCGGACGTGTCCGACGATCCCGCCGCCTACCGAACCGAACTGTGCTGGCCCATCGCCCAACCGTGAACAAGGAGATATCCATGACGCTCTCGATCGCCCACGTCACCGTCGACTGCGACGATGCGGGCGCCCTTGCCGAATTCTGGGCACGACTACTCGAGGCTCCCGTCGACCCTGACGCCAGCCGGGAGTTCGCCACCGTCGGCCGGACCGCGGGCGCCACCCCGGTGCTGATGTTCATCCGGGTGCCCGACAAGAACCCGGGCAAGAACGTGATCCACCTGGATCTGCACGCTCCCGACGGAGACGAGCAGGTGCGCCGCGCGATCGACCTCGGCGCGAAGCACATCGGCGACTTCGACGAGTGGGGCACGAAGTGGACGACACTGGCCGACCCGGAAGGCAATCTCTTCGATATCGCCGCCGAATAGAACCGGCGCCGAATGGAACGCCCGATCCCGGCGGCGACGACGGGCCGAACCGGACCGTCGTCGCCGCCGCGTGATCAGGCCAGTTCGCGCTGCAAGTTCGCGAGTACCTCGGCCTGGATCTTCTTCAGGCCCAGCGGCGCGAAGATGCCCTCGAAAATGCCCTTGACGCCGCCCGCACCCTTCCAGGTGGTCCGCAGCGTAACCCGCGCGCCCGCGCCCTCCGGGGTGACGGTCCAGGTGTTCACCAAGGTCGAATTCGAGTCACGCTCGGTGACAATGGAATCCGATACCGAGACGACCGCGTGCACGTTACGCGAGCGCTTCTCGGTGGCCTGCAAAGTCCATTCCGCGACGGTTCCCGCGCCCTTGCCGCCTTCGACCACCTTGTAGTCGCGGTAGTGCGACGAGAGAATGCGCGGACGCACCGTGTCGTAGTCTGCGATGGCCTCCAGCGCGCGCTGCGGATCCGCTGCCACGTCGATCGAACTACTGGCGCTGACCTGTCCCACAATGAGCTCCTTGTCCGGATGCGGTGTCTCGACAGACCCATCCTGCCCTGTCCGGGTCGGGGGAAAACGCCGAGGGCAGACCGTGTGGCGAACTTCTTCGGACAATTCGGTATTCCCTTTCGCAACATATGCGTGACATTTCTCCACGACCGTGGCCGCGCGGTGGCCTCGCCGTATCGTCCGTACTAGCGTCGAGGGGTGGCAGTGAGTCTGTTGGGGAAGGCCGGACACGCACCGGCCGCACGCGAATCAGGATTTGCCGCGCATCGAGCGGGCGTCGACCGCCTATTGGCGAGTTACCGCGCGATACCCGAGCACGCCAACGTCCGGTTGGCGAAGAAGACCTCGAACCTCTTCCGCGCCAGGGCCGCGAACCCCGCGCCCGGTCTCGATGTCTCCGGGCTGACCCGGGTCATCGCGGTGGACCCGGTCGCCGAGACCGCCGACGTCGCCGGCGTGACCACCTACGAGGAGCTGGTCGCCGCCACCCTCCCGTACGGGCTCGTGCCGCTGGTCGTTCCACAGCTCAAGACGATCACGCTGGGCGGCGCGGTCACCGGCCTCGGCATCGAGTCGACCTCCTTCCGCAGCGGTCTACCCCACGAGTCGGTGCTGGAGATGGACGTGCTCACCGGCGCGGGCGAGATCCTCACCGCGACGCCGGACAACGAGCACGCCGATCTGTTCCGCGGCTTCCCGAACTCCTACGGCACGCTGGGCTACACGGTCCGGCTGAAGATCGAACTGGAACGGGTGCAGCCGTACGTCGCGCTGCGGCACGTGCGTTTTCGTGATCTGCGCGCACTGGAGGCCACCCTCGCGACGATCGTCGCGGACCGGACCTACGAGGGCGAGCGAGTCGACTACCTCGACGGCGTCGTGTTCTCCGCCGAGGAGAGCTACCTGACACTGGGCCGCGGGACCGACGAGCCGGGCCCGGTCGGCGACTACACCGGGATGGACATCTACTACCGGTCCATCCAGCACGACGGCGACACGCCCAAACGCGACCGCCTGACCATCCACGACTACCTGTGGCGCTGGGACACCGACTGGTTCTGGTGCTCGCGCGCCTTCGGCGCGCAGAACCCCAAGATCCGCCGGTTCTGGCCGAAACGCTACCGGCGCAGCAGCTTCTACTGGAAGCTCGTGGCGCTGGACCACAAGTACCACATCGGTGACAGGCTGGAAGCCCGCAAGGGCAACCCTCCGCGCGAACGGGTGGTGCAGGACGTCGAAGTGCCGGTGGAACGCACCGCCGACTTCGTGGAATGGTTCCTGCGCGAGGTCCCGATCGAGCCGATCTGGCTGTGCCCGCTGCGTTTGCGCGAGACCGGCGCCACGAATCTGCCGGGCGAACGGACCTGGCCGCTATATCCCTTGGAGCCGGACCGGACCTACGTGAATGTCGGATTCTGGTCGGCCGTGCCCACCGTCCCCGGGCAGCAAGAAGGCGCGGCCAACCGCGCCATCGAACGCACGGTGACCGAGTTCGACGGTCATAAGTCGCTGTACTCGGATTCCTTCTACGGCAAGGATGAGTTCGCGGCGCTCTACGGCGGAACCACCTACACCGAACTCAAGAAACGCTATGACCCGGACCAGCGCCTGCTGGATTTGTATTCGAAGGCGGTGCAACGCAAATGACGACTTTCAAGGACCGTTCCGATGTCTTCGCCGATCTCGGGACCAAGCTCAGCATTGCCGAGATCTTCGAGACCCTCGTCGAGGGCCCGGTGCCGATCCGGCTGACGGCCTACGACGGCAGCGCGACCGGCCCGGAGGACTCGCAGTACACACTGGAGATCCGGACCCCGCGCGGCATCAACTATCTGGCGACGGCTCCCGGCGACCTGGGCATGGCCCGCGCCTACATCGCCGGCGACATGACCATCACCGGCGTGCACCCCGGTGATCCGTACGAGATCCTGAAGGCGCTGGACGGGCTGAAGTTCCGGCGGCCTTCCGCGCTGGCTCTGGTGACCATCGCGCGCTCCCTCGGCTGGGAGCGGCTCAAGCCGGTCGCCCCGCCGCCCCAGGAGACCCTGCCGCGCTGGCGCCGCATCGCCTTCGAAGGCCTGCGCCACTCCAAGACCCGCGACGCCGAAGCCATCCATCATCACTACGACGTCTCGAACACCTTCTACGAGTACGTACTCGGCCCGTCGATGACCTACACCTGCGCGGTCTACGGCGAGGAGAACTGGACGCTGGAGCAAGCGCAGGAGAACAAATACCGCCTGGTGTTCGAGAAGCTGCGGTTGAAGGAGGGCGACCGACTGCTCGACATCGGCTGCGGGTGGGGCGGCATGGTGCGCTATGCCGCCAAGCGCGGCGTCAAGGTGATCGGTGCGACGCTCTCGGCCGAGCAGGCGGACTGGGCGCAGAAGAAGATCGCCGAGGAAGGCCTGAGCGACCTGGCGGAAGTGCGTCATTCCGACTACCGCGACGTGCCGGAGGGCGAATTCGACGCGGTGTCCTCGATCGGGCTCACCGAGCACATCGGGGTGCACAACTACCCGTTCTACT
This sequence comes from Nocardia sputi, assembly GCF_023501985.1. Taxonomy (NCBI): domain Bacteria; kingdom Bacillati; phylum Actinomycetota; class Actinomycetes; order Mycobacteriales; family Nocardiaceae; genus Nocardia; species Nocardia sputi. The sequence goes on from NZ_JAMFLC010000030.1 coordinate 75,313, forward strand.
TCGACTACATCAAGAGCAAGCTGCGCGACGGCGGCCTGTTCCTCAATCACTGCATCACCCGCCCGGACAACACCCGCACCACCAAGGCGGGTGATTTCATCGACCGCTACGTGTTCCCGGACGGCGAGTTGATCGGTTCGGGCCGGATCATCTCCGAGATCCAGAACATCGGGCTGGAAGTGCTGCACGAGGAGAACCTGCGCGAGCACTACGCCTTCACGCTGCACGAATGGTGCAAGAATCTGGTCGCCGACTGGGACGCCTGCGTCGCGGAGGTCGGCGAGGGCACCGCGAAGGTGTGGGGCCTGTACATGGCGGGCTGCCGGCTCGGCTTCCAGCGCAACGTGGTTCAGCTGCACCAGGTGCTCGGCGTCAAACTGCCCGCCGATGGCGACTGGACCGTACCGCTGCGCCCGTGGTGGCAGCCGTAACCCGCTTCGTTCAGTAGGTCTGGCTGCCCGCCTCGTTCAGGAGTTCGGCCAAAAACGGGGCGGGTAGCTCGATGTCACCGACCTGCGCCGACGCGGGCAGGTCGGCGTGCAGCACGCGCAGGATGCCGACCACGCCGGGGCCCGCGTCCAGCAGCGGCCTGGTCCAGCCGAGGTCGGCGCAGGTCGCGACGGAGGGCAGTAGCAGGTTGGTGGCCTCGCCCACCCAGCCCGAGGCGGCCAGGCATTCCGCGAGTAGTAGCGCGGCGTCCAATTGCGCGCGCGGGCGGTCCTTCTCGAGCGTGTGGCCGTACAGCGCGCGGGCACGGCGCACCGCCCGGTCGTCGGAACCCATCCGATGTTCGACGAGCAGCACGCGGATCGCGGCGAGTTCCTCCGCCTCGGCGGTGAGCAGGGCGGCGCCGGTCAGCCGATGACCCGCTTGCAGCGGCGTGTGCTCGCTGGGATCGGTGTATCGGCGATCCGCGGCCTCCAGTGGCATGCCCAGCCGCAGACGTTCCGCCCGGATGTGCGCGGCCAGCCGCGGCAGCCTGTTGTCGGCGGCGATACGCGCGCCCTCGTCCAGCCGCGTGGCGGCGGTGAACAGATCGCCGCGGACCGCTTTGACCCGGGCGCCGACGACGAAGGTCGAGATCAGGAAGTCCACCGGTCCGACCCGGGTGACCAGTTCGTGGCTCTCGTCGAGCAGCCGGTCGGCGGTCTCCAGATCCCCGCGGCGGTAGCTCATCTCGCCGAGCAGCGCGGCGGTCACGCGCACCGCGTGCGAGCGCGGACCCGAGCGCTCGTGCGCGGAATCCCAGGCCTGCTGGAAGCAGCGGGTGGCGGTGGCGACGTCGAGTTGCTCGTAGGCGGCCGCGCCTTCGCCGCAGCGGCCGAAGACCAGGCCCAGCGGATCCTTCGAGCGTTCGTGGTACTCCTGCGCCCAAGCCTGTGTCTGCCTGGCGCCCTCGAAGTCGAACCCGCACAGGTGCACGAACGTCGTCAGGTTCGCCGCGGTCGAGACCGTCCATGCGGGTAGGTCGTCCGGATGCTGGAGACAGTCGGCGACCCGATCCAGGACGCCCTCGGTGTGGTCGCGCGCGATCTGGTCGGAAGCGGCCAGCACCGCGGCCTGACAGCGCTGCAGGCGCACGTCGGCGTCACCGGTGGAGCCCCGGGCCAGGATGTTCGACAGCCTGCCGAGCGCGTTGCGCGCCGCGCCGGACTGCTGCAAGTTGACGTTCGCCCTGGCCACCGCGATCAACAGCTTGGAGCGCGACGCGACCTGTTGCATGGGCAGTTTCGAAACGCTGCCCAGCAGCGTGGCCAGCCGGGAACCGTCGATCAGGTCCATCCCGCCGCTCTCGAGCAGGTCCAACGCCATCTTCAGGTCGGTCGCGGCGAGCGCGTGATCGACCGACTTGCGCAGCAGCTGATGCTCGGCGTACCAGCGCGAAGCCTTGCGGTGCAGCGACTTCAGTTTCCCGGGGTGGACGCGGTCGAGCCGGGTGCGCAGATGCTCGGCGAACAGCGGCTGCAGCCGGAACCACTCCGGGTCGTGCTCGATGCGCCGCAGGAACAGCTCGCGTTGCTCCGCCTGCTCGAGCAGCTGTTCGGCGTCCGACTCCCCGGACAGCGCCGCGGCGAGCGAACCGCATACCCGCTCGGTCACCGCGATCGACATCAGGAACTCGAGCATCCTCGGTTCCAAGGTGTCCAGCACGTTCTCGGCGAGGTATTCGCGGATGCCGTGATTGCCCTCGGAGAGTGTGGCGATCAGCTGGGCGGGGTCGGCGTTGCCGCGCAGGGACAACCCGACCAGCTGGATGGCAGCGGGCCAGCCATCGGTGGCGGTGTGGATTTCGGTCACCTGGTCCGGGGTCAGATCGAACCCGTTGCGGTCGACCAGGATCTGCCGGGTCTCCGCCTCGGTCAGGCGCAATGCGGCCGAGCCGATCTCGACGAGTTCGTCGTGCACCCGCATCCGCCCCGTCGGCAGGCCGGACTGCTCCCGGCTGGTCACGACGAAACGCAGGTGGTGGCAGCCGTTGTCCAGGAGGGCTTCCATCGCGCGATGCGCGCCCGCGTCGGTGATCCGATGCCAGTCCTCCACGATCACCACGACCGTCTTGCCGGCGGCGTGGATCTCGTCGATGAGCGTGGGGACGACGAACGCGACGGCGTCGGCGGGCCGCTCCTCCAGTACCTGGTCCAGACCGGCGCCGACGTCCGGATGCACCCGGCGGATCGCCTGGATGAGGTGGGCGAGCAGCCAGATCTCGTTGTCGTCGTCGCGGTCGATGCCGATCCAGGCGACCGCGGCTGAGCCTTCGGCGAGTTCGGCGCGCCACTGCGCGGCCAGCGTGCTCTTGCCGAATCCCGCGGGAGCGTGGATCACCGCCAGCCTGCGCCGCCCGCCTCCGCGCAGGATGTCCAGCAGACGCGGCCGCGGTATCGGCTCCCGTGTCGGTGTGGGGGGACGGAATTTGGTGACGGCCGTCGGCGGCGTCGTGGTCGCGCCCGAATGCTGCGAGACGACTGGCCGCAGCGTCAGCGGCCAGCTGCGCCGCGCGGTGACAGCGGGGCGGGAGCCGGTCCACGCCACGGTCGGACCGCCGACAGCGGTATGGGTCGTCGGTTCGGGCTCTTGCGTGGTGTCCAGCAGCGCCATATCGTCCGGCAACTGGTCGTGGCTGCGCTGCACCGCGCGCAGCATCTCGCCGAACTCGTAGGCGCTGGCCGGGCGATCCCGCGGATTCGGGGACATGGCCTGTTCGATGACGTCGGCCACATCCGGCGGAATGTCCTGTTCGCGCAGGTCGGGCACCGGCTGCGTGGTGATGCGCAGAAACTGCGCGACCACCCGCTCACCCGCCTGCCGTTCGAAGGCCGCGTGCCCGGTGAGCAAGGCGAACAACGTCGAGCCCAGGCCGTAGACATCGGAGCGGATGGTCGGCTCGTCGCCCTTGAGGACCTCCGGCGCGGTGAACGCGGGCGAACCGGTGATCATGCTGCTCGAGGTGCGGAACCCGCCGGGGATGCGGGCGATGCCGAAATCGGTCAACTGCGGCTCGCCGTAGCCGCTGAGCAGGACGTTGGCCGGTTTCACGTCCCGGTGCAGGATTCGGGCGCGGTGCGCGCTCTCGATCGCGCCCGCAAGCTTGACACCGGCTCGCAGAGAGTCGGCCCAGGTCAAGGGGCCTTGATCGCGGATCAGTTTCTCCAGCGACCCGTGAGTGCAGTACGGCATGACGATCAGCGGCATTCCGGTCAGCGTGACGTCCACCTGGAGGATGTCGACGATATTCGGGTGGCCGGACAGCTTGCCCATGGCTTGTTCCTCGCGCAGGAACCGCTCCCGGCTCTCCGCGTCGATCTCCGAAGAGAGGACCTTGACCGCGACCACCCGGTCCAACGCGGTCTGAACGCAGCGATACACCACCCCGAACCCGCCGCGGCCGATTTCCACCGCACCGGACAGGCCCATCGCCTCCAGTTCGTCGGCGATCGCGAGAGGCGGCTGCCGCTGTGTGTTCGCTTCGGCCGCAGTCGCATCGGGACCCACCCGGCCCGAACGCGTCTGTGGATTCATGTGATCACCTCGCACTCACCTCGAATCGGCGACATCGGCGACCAACTCCGCGCCGACCCCCGGACGCGGTGTCCGATATGTCTGCGCATACTCCAACGTAGCGCGGTGCGCGAGCACGCGGGAGGTGTTTCCGAACAGGACAGCGCGTGTCCCCCCACTCCGCCTGTTCGCACGCCGCTCGACGCTCGATCGTGGAATCGGCGCTCGTAGCGGCCGGCCCGCAGCGTCACCGCCGCATGTCAGGCCGCCTCGAGCAGCCCCGGCCTAGGCGAGGGCGAGGGCGATGACCTGGGTGACCTGGCGGCTGTCGAAATTGTCGTCGCTGACCAGAACGAGGGTTCGCTCGCCGGAGGGCAGGCGGGGACCCCAGGTCATGCCCTCCACATTGTCGATGGCGGCGAGTCCGACGTGGTCGAGGTCGACGACCAGCCGCTTGGCCACCGGGCGGGCGGGACCGATCGGGGCATCGAGAATATTGGTCGCGGCACTCAGATCGGCCTCGTAGAGGCGAACCTTGTTTCCTGCGTCAGGAGCGTAGGAGCGTTCCAGCACAAGGACTTTCGCCGGATCCAGCGGATCGGCCGCAAGGAGGGAAACGATCCCGTTCCCGCCACGGGCGGGCTCGGGACTCGCCCCGGCGAAGGCCGGCTCCATCGGATACGCGTACTGGGCGAGCAGAGGTCCGGATCGAGCCTGGACGGTGATCCGCGCGAGCGCTCCGTTCGTGGTGGTAGCCGCCGGTCCGTCCGGCAACAGCGGCCCTTCCGTGGCGGTCACGAACAGCGTGCCCGCGGCGAGGAAGGTCGCCGCCTCCAGCGCCTGGTTCTGCCGGGGACCCGAGCCTGCCCGCATCCGTTCGTTCTCCGGAATCGGCAGCTCACCGGCATACGAGCCGTCCGGGTGCGCGATCCGCACCGACGGGTCCGCGAGCACGGCGCCGTCCCGCTCGCCTTCCTGCGTCCAGTAGTAGTCGCCGGTCCACGAATCGACCCGGATCTCTTCCGGGTCCACCGACATCGGCGGGTAGTGGGCGCCCGTAACGGTCAGCAGCGGTCGCGTGCCGGTGAACGTGACCGGGCCGACCCCGCGATCGCCGACCTCGATACGCGCGGTGTAGTACCGGGCGGGGTCCTTGTTCGACCGATCGTCGCTGATCAGCACGAATGCACCGGTGTGTGCCGAGTAATCGATCCCGGAGAGCCCACCGACGGTGGTGCCCTCGAATTCCAGGCCCGGTGCGATCACCTGCTCGCCCAGCAACCGCACCGAGTGGCCGCCCGCGAGATCGGCGGCAGCCGACGGCGCCGAGGCGAGCGCTAGGGCACAACTGGCGATCAGAACACGGTGACTACGTCTCGGCACGGCTGCCAACATATCCGGCCGAAAGGGCGCGCGGGTGAACGGGCGGGGAAACGACGGAAGCCCGCCACCGCGAAAAGCGGTGGCGGGCTTCGCCGATGCGTACGGCGCGAGACTACTTGCGCAGCGAGGCCGGGACCTCGAAGCGATCGCCGTAGGTCTTGGCGAGGTAGTCGGCGCGTTCCACGAAGGCCTCTTGGCCACCGGGGTAACCGACGATGAACTGGTGCACACCACCGGTCCAGGCCGGGAAGCCGATGCCGAAGATGGAGCCGATGTTGGCGTCGGCGGTCGAGGTGAGCACGCCCTCGTCGAAGCACTTCTGGGTCTCGATCGCCTCCGCGAACAGCATGCGGTCGATCAGATCCTGGATCGGGACGCCGAAGTCGGTCGTGGTCTTGAAGTGCTCACGCAGGCCCGGCCACAGACCGGTGCGCTTGCCGTTCTCGTCGTACTCGTAGAAGCCCGCCTTCTCCAAGCGGCCCGGACGACCCTCGGACACCATGTAGTCGATGACGTCCTGCGCCGGGTGCCGCTTGACGCCCAGGGTGGTGTCGCCCGCCTGAGCGGCCTCCAGGGTCTCCTTCGCGATCTTCTGCATGAGCTTCATGTTCAGCTCGTCCGACAGCTGCAGCGGCGCGGCGGGGTAGCCCGCCTGCAGACCGGCCTGCTCGATGGTGGCGGGCTCGATGCCCTCCTTCAGCATGGCGATCGCCTCGTTGACGAAGGTGCCGATCACGCGCGAGGTGAAGAAGCCGCGGCTGTCGTTGACGACGATCGGGGTCTTCTTGATCGCGAGGGTGTAGTCGAACACCCGGGCCAGCGCCTCGTCCGAGGTCTTCTCACCCCTGATGATCTCCACCAGCGGCATCTTGTCGACCGGCGAGAAGAAGTGGATGCCGATGAAGTCCTCCTGGCGCTTCACGCCGGTCGCCAGACCGGTGATCGGCAGGGTGGAGGTGTTCGAGCCGAGCAGCGCGTCGGGGGTGACGACGTCCTCGATCTCCTGGAACACCTTGTGCTTCAGCTCGGTGTTCTCGAAGACGGCCTCGATGACGAAGTCGACGCCGGCGAAGTCGGCCGCGTCCGCGGTCGGCTTGATCCGGTCCAGCAGCGCCTTGGACTTCTCCTCGGTGGTCTTGCCCCGCGAGAGCGCCTTGGCCTCGATCTTCTCGGAGTAGTTCTTGCCGCGCTCGGCCGCCTCGATCGAGACGTCCTTGAGCACGACCTCGTAGCCGGCCTTGGCCGAGACGTAGGCGATGCCCGCGCCCATCATGCCCGCGCCGAGCACGCCGACCTTCTTGATCTCCTTCTTCGGCACGTCCTTCGGACGCGAACCGCCGTTGTTGATCGTCTGCAGGTCGAAGAAGAACGCCTGGATCATGTTCTTCGCGACCGGCCCGGTGAGCAGATGCACGAAGTAGCGGGACTCGATCAGCGACGCGTTGTCGATGTCGACCTGCGAGCCCTCGACCGCGGCCGACATGATCGCGCGCGGCGCGGGCATGTTCGCGCCCTTGATCTGCTTGCGCAGGTTGGCCGGGAAGGCGGGCAGGTTCGCCGCGAAGGCCGGCGAGGACGGGGTGCCGCCGGGGATCTTGAAGCCCTTCTTGTCCCACGGCTGCACACAGGCCTCGGGGTTGGCCTTGATCCACGCCTTGGCGGCGGGGACCAGCTCCTCGACCGAGCCGACGAGCTCGTCGATCAGGCCGATCTCCTTGGCCTTGGCCGGCTTGTTGCGCTGGCCCTGCAGCAGCACCTGCATCAGGGCGTTCTGCAGGCCCAGCATGCGTACGGTGCGGATGACGCCGCCGCCCGCGGGCAGCAGGCCGAGGGTGGCCTCCGGCAGACCGATCTGCGAACCGGGCACGTCCGCCGCGATGCGGTGGTGGGTGGCCAGCGCGATCTCCAGACCGCCGCCGAGCGCGGCGCCGTTGATGGCGGCGACGACCGGCTTGCCCAGCTGCTCCAAGCGGCGCAGCGCGCCCTTGATCTCGGCCAGCTCGTCCATCAGCGCCTGGGCGTCCTCCGGACCGACCTTCATCATGTTCTTCAGGTCGCCGCCGGCGAAGAAGGTCTTCTTCGCGGAGGTCAGGACGACACCGGTGATGTTGTCCTTTTCCGCCTCGAGCCGGTCGACGGTGGCGGTCATCGACTTCTTGTACAGCTCGTTCATCGTGTTGGCGCCCTGGTTCGGGTCGTCCATCGTCAGCACGACGATGCCGTCCGAATCCTGCTCCCAACCGATCATGTTGGTTTCGCTCACAGCTTTATGTCTCCTAGGTGAATTAGCGGCGTTCGCGGCCCTACGTGGTCACGCAGGCTGCCGCCTCCGGGGGTGACGCTCACGCCGCCGTAAATCTTCAGCTGTCGGTTGGGGTCAGACCCGCTCGATGATGGTGGCCACGCCCATGCCGCCGCCGATGCACAGGGTGATCAGCGCGTAGCGGCCACCCCGGCGCTCCAACTCGTCGACCATGGTGCCGGTGATCATCGCGCCGGTAGCACCCAGCGGGTGGCCCATCGCGATCGCACCGCCGTTGACGTTCAGCTTCTCGTCCGGGACGTTGAGATCCTTCTGGAACTTCAGCACCACCGAGGCGAACGCCTCGTTGATCTCGACCAGGTCGATGTCGTCGAGGGTCAGACCCGCCTTGGCCAGCACCTTCTTGGCGGCCGGCGTCGGACCGGTGAGCATGATGGTGGAGTCGGCGCCGCTGGTGGCGGTCGCGACGACGCGCGCACGCGGGGTCAGGCCGGAGGCCTTGCCCGCCTCTTCCGTACCGACGAGCACGAGCGCGGCGCCGTCGACGATGCCGGAGCTGTTGCCGCCGTGGTGCACGTGGTTGATCTTCTCGACGAAGTGGAACTTCTGCAGCGCCACCGCGTCGAAGCCACCCATCTCACCGATCACGGCGAAGGACGGCTGCAACTTGGCCAGGTCCTCGGCGGTGGTGCCGGGACGCATGTGCTCGTCCTTGTCCAGCACGACGATGCCGTTCTGGTCCTTGACCGGGACGATCGACTTGGCGAAGTAGCCGCCGGTGGTGGCCTTGGCGGCCAGCTCCTGCGAGCGCACCGCGTAGGCGTCGACATCGTCGCGGCTGAAGCCCTCGATGGTGGCGATCAGGTCGGCGGAGACGCCCTGCGGGACGAAGTAGGTGTCGTAGTTGGTGGCCGGGTCCAGCGCCCAGGCGCCGCCGTCGGAGCCCATCGGCACGCGCGACATGGACTCGACGCCACCGGCGATGACCAGGTCGTCGAAGCCGGAGCGGACCTTCTGGGCGGCCAGGTTGACGGCCTCGAGGCCGGAGGCGCAGAAGCGGTTGAGCTGGAATCCGCCGACGGTGTCGGGCAGGCCTGCCACGGTGACCGCGGTGCGGGCGATGTCGGCGCCCTGGTCGCCGACCGGCGCCACCACGCCGAGGATCAGGTCGGAGATCCGGTCCTCGTCGAGGTTCGGAAAGCGGCCGCGCAGCTCCTGGATCAGACCAACAGTCAGGTCGATCGGCTTGACCGAGTGCAGCGAGCCGTTCTTCTTGCCACGGCCGCGCGGGGTGCGGATGGCCTCGTAAATGTAGGCCTCTGTGGTCATATCGGAGTGTTCCTTCCTCAATGTGCGGCGGCCGGACCCTCGTCCGTCCGAGCGCTGGTGTGCGGCGACACCGCGGGTGCGGCGTGGCTGCGGCTGACCTCGCCGACCGGCCTTGCGGCCGACCGTTCCTAACGCTGTACAAAACCAGGCAAGCAACAGCGGACGCACGTTCCGGTCGTCCGTACGCCTGGGCATACCATAGAACGTCGGTGTACCGAAGCTCACGGCTACCCGTTCATACTACCGTGGGGTGCGAACTCCGGTTAACTTAACGTCGTAGGAGCGGTGGTTGTCAACCATCCAGCCGTGTGGCACCCAGCTCACTCTTCAGCAATTCGAGGGCGACCTCGTCCGGGTCGCGCCGATCGCCGGGAGCCACCGGATCGGCCGCGGCGGCCAGCATCTCCTGCTCCTCTTCCGGCGTCGGGGCGGGAATCACACCATCCCCGTCCCAGCTCTTGGCCGCGCTGCTGTTTCCGCCCGGCTCGGCGTCGTACCGCGGATAATCCGCGGGACCCGGGTCGTCCGGTAGGTCGGGGTAGTCGGGCGGCGGGATGTCGTCGTCCGCGGGATACGGGCGCGGCTCGGCGCCGCTCGCGCGCGCACGGCCCCCGTTCCCCGGCTTGTCGGCGCTCGCGTTCTTCGCCTGGCTCGGGCGCGAGAACCGCGGCGGGGCGGCGTCCGAAGCCCGGCCGGCCGCGTTGCCGGATTCACGTCCAGGCTGATTGCCCGCCTGTCCGCGCGTGCGATTCCCCGCACCGCCGGACCGTGGCGCCGCCGCGGGCCGTGGCGCCGCGCCGCCCGCTTCCCAGCGCACCTCATGGTCACGGCCGAGCACCGCCCGCACCGCCGAGCGGACCGCTTCCAGATTGCGCGGATCGGACAATCGCTGGGCAAGCGGCGCGTGCTGATGCGCGAAGACGATGACCTCGCCCTCCACCCGGGCAACCGAGGCACCGGCGAGCATTGCCTGCACCGCCGCGCCGAACTCGCGCACCTTGGCGCGGATGTCCACCCAAGCGGCTTCCACTTCGCGCAGCAGATCACCGCTCGGCGCGACCGAGGACGATCGATCGGCTCCGGACTCCTGCGGCCCCGTCTCCGGCGCGCGACGATCGCGCGCCACGGATCGATCCTGGTCGCCGGGCACACTCTTGGCGGCGGAAGGATCGGCGACCTCGCCGCGTTCTTCGACCGGTTCGGCGGAGGGTGACGCCACCGGTCCGCCCGACCTCGCGGGACCCGCCGTCGACGGGGCGGCGCCGGGACTCGCCTCGTCTCCGGAGAACGCCTGTGCGCCTGCGGAGGAGAAACCGGGGGCTTCACCACGCGCAGCAGCGATATCCGTCGATCCGGACCTTGCGGAACCGGACGCATCACTCCGCGACGCCGCCGATCCCTCCGCCGTGCCCGGCGGCTTACCGCCGGAGACGGCAGCCGGTTCCCCGGCAGGCGCAGGCCGATCGGCACTCTCGGGCGACGCGACCGAAGATTCGGCATCGGCGCGCGCTGCGCGGTGTGGGTCTCCGGCACCGGCGTCGTTCTCATCTCCACCGGAAGGGCCGCCCGGCCCGGTGGCCGCGGAACCGGCCGCACCGGGAAGTCGACTTACCGCTGGTTCGGCACTGGCGACAGGTCCGGCGATTTCGGCAGGCGCGGCAACAGCGGCTTCGGGGCCTCTTCCCGAACCCGCCTCCGCACTGCCACCTCCACGGGTCTCGCGACGAATCGCCGCCAGCGCCTCCGCACCCCGGCGGCGGGGCGGATCGGACGGTGATCCGGCCGCTGTCGCGGGTTGGGCGGAAGCAGGCGACGAGGACACGGAGGGGGCGGCGGCGAAGGAGCCACCGGCCAGGCCGCGCTCCAGCCGTTCCAACCGCTGCAGCGTGGCCGATTCCGCATCGGACACCGAGGGCAGCAACATGCGCGCGCAGACGACTTCGAGCAGCAGCCGCGGCGCTGTGGCGCCGCGCATCTCCCCGAGACCTTCGTGCAACAACTCTGCATACCGGGTCAGGGTGGCCGGGCCCAATCGCGCGGCCTGATCGCGCATCCGGTCGAGCACGTCGCCGGGGCCGGTGACCAGCCCGCGCTCGGTGGCGTCGGGCACCGCGCGCAACAGGATCAAGTCGCGGAAGCGATCGAGCAGGTCGACCGCGAAACGGCGCGGGTCGTGGCCCGCCTCCATCACCCGGTCGACGGTGCCGAACAACGCGGCGCCGTCGTCGGCGGCCAGCGCCTCGACCGCGTCATCGATCAGTGCCACGTCGGTGACGCCGAGCAGCGAGACCGCGCGGGTATACGTGACGCCCTCGGGGCCCGCCCCCGCCAGCAGCTGGTCGAGCACGCTCAGACTATCGCGCGGCGAACCGCCGCCCGCGCGAATCACCAAGGGATACACCGCTTCTTCGACCGGCACGTGCTCCTGTTCGCAGATCCGGCCGAGCAGCCCGCGCATCGTGGCGGGCGGCAGCAACCGGAACGGGTAGTGATGCGTGCGCGAACGGATGGTGGGCAGCACCTTGTCGGGCTCGGTGGTCGCGAAGATGAAGATCAGATGCGCCGGCGGCTCCTCGACGATCTTGAGCAGCGCGTTGAACCCGGCGGTGGTGACCATGTGCGCTTCGTCGACGATGAACACCCGGTATCTGGACTCGGCGGGTGCGTAGAAGGCGCGGTCGCGCAGTTCCCTGGTGTCGTCGACGCCGCCGTGGCTCGCGGCGTCGAGTTCGATGACATCCAGGTTGCCCGGCCCACCGGGGCCGAGGGCCACGCAGGACGGGCAGGTGCCGCACGGCGTCGAAGTGGGCCCTTGCGCGCAGTTCAACGACCTCGCGAGGATGCGCGCCGAGGAGGTCTTGCCGCAGCCGCGCGGACCGGAGAACAGATAGGCGTGACTGATCCGCCCCGTGTCGAGCGCGATACTCAGCGGGTCGGTGACGTGCTCCTGACCCACCACCTCAGCGAACGTTGCCGGTCGGTACTTTCGGTACAGAGCCACGGCCAGAGGTTACCGGCGCGCACCGACAAAGGACATTCCCGCCTGGTGCGCCGGTCGCCGCCGAGCCGATGAGCCAATATGTGATCCAAGTCACAACATGCGCGCCGCCTTCTTCGGAAGCCCGCCATGGCATCCAAGGTGGCAACATTTGAGCTATCACTCATGCTGCTCGGGCGAAGACCGGACCGGGCCGCCGCCACACCCCTCATGCGCCGGAAAATATGAACTCACACCCCGGTTTACCTCGACTTTTTGGATATAACGAAACCGTCACCATGGGTGACACCGATGCAATCGTCTGGCTAACGTGGCAGTCGGCAACTTCGGTAGCCAAACCTTCATCAGGTTGGTGACCCCGGCCGGTCCCTCATCCCGACCGGGGCACAACCAACAAAGCTCGGCCCACGGGTGACCAGCGCCAATTCCCCCACTTCCACCGGAGGACCGTCCACCGTGTCGTGTGACGACATCGCCGCCGCCTGGCTGTCCAGCACCGATTTCGCGGGCGACCGCTCCGCCGTCGCCCTCTTGAGCCGCGCCATCAGCCCGCAGGAGTTCGCGATCAAGCGCGACTCGCTGCCGGTCACCGCGGCAGCCGATCCGGCCACCGCCGCCGCCATCCTGGAACTGCTCGAGCGCGGCCAGGTGCCCACCATGGCCGCCATCCGCACTCTGACCGCGCAGAACGAGATGCGCCGCGAGGCCGAGCGCATCGAACGCCTCGGACGCCGCGCCCAGCGCAGCATCGATGATTTCGGCCGGGCCCTGGCCAAACTGGCCGACGCGCACTGGACCGCGCACGGCTATGGGCCCACCCGCCGCGACGTGCTGTGCAGCGAGCAGATCATGACGCTGATCCGCACCCGCGTCGGCAATATCGCGCCGTCGGCGGTCAAACACCTCTGGCTGATCGAGCGTGCCCAGCGCGCCGGGTGGATCGCCTCCAACGCCAACCCTCGATCGCTGTGCGCCGGACGGCGTTTCTACGCGGCCCAGTACGGCAACCGGGTGTCGTTGCGCCCGGTGAACATGATCGGCACCGCGATCGCGACGTACCTGGCGGACTACCTGGACGAGCACGGCCGCGCGCCGCGCTGGTCGGTGGTCGCGCAAGAACTGCGCGACGACCGGGGCCGCCGCATTTTCCACAACACCGCCGACGCCCGCGTCCAGCAGCTCTGGTTGACCACCGCCGAATGGGTGGAGATGCGCGACGACCTCCCCGTGCCCGGGCGGCGGGGGTTGCGGGCGATCCGCAAGTTCCGCGGCTGACCTCCGGCGCGTCGCGAGGGCTCGACACCAATAGGTTAACAGCGTTACTCTAACGCCGTTAACCCCTTGAGCGGAGCCGCGATGCTGACCCGGATTGCCCGATTCACCACACGATCTCCGCGCGCCGTACTGGCGGCGGCCCTGGCCATCGCCGTGCTGTGCGGCATCTTCGGCGCCACCGCGCCCGCCCACTTGAAGTCCGGCGGGTTCACCTCGGACAATGCCGAATCCGCCCGCGTCAACCAATTGATCGCGGACAACTTCGCCGGCGCGGCCCCCAACTTCGTCCTGTTGGTCAGCTCGGACGCGGGCGCGGACGATCCGGCCACCAAGGCGGTCGGCACCGGGTTGGCGGACGCGCTGAAGGCGCGCTCGGATGTGCAGGGCGTCCAGTCCTACTGGACCGCGCAGCAGCCGTTGGCGAACGCGTTGCGCAGCACCGATGGCAACAGCGCCCTGGTCGTCGCCTACCTCGACGGCGACGAGACGCAAGTCCAGCACACCGCGGGCGAACTCGAGGAGCAGTTCGCGGGCGTCTCCGACGGCGTCACGGTCCGCCAAGGCGGCATCGCCGCGATCTACCACGACGTCACCGAGCAGACCACTCGCGACCTCGCCTTGGCCGAGGGCGTCGCGGTGCCGCTGTCGATGATCGTGCTGATCCTGGTGTTCGGCAGCTTGATCGCCGCCGCCCTCCCGCTGACCATCGGGGTCTTCGCCATCCTGGCGACCCTGGCGATCCTGCGCCTGTTCACACTGTTCACCGACGTCTCGATCTACGCGCTGAACATGACGACGGCGATGGGTCTGGCGCTGGCCATCGACTCCAGCCTGTTCATCGTCAGCCGCTTCCGGGAGGAACTCGCCAACGGGCTGGATCCGGCCGCGGCCACCATCCGCTCCGTGCAGACCGCGGGACGCACCGTGCTGTTCTCCGCGCTCACCGTCGCACTCTCGATGGCCGTGCTGAGCGTGTTCGACCTGTACTTCCTGAAGAGCTTCGCCTACGCCGGCGTCGCGGTCGTCGCCGCGGCGGCGGCCGCCTCCATCGTCGTCCTGCCCGCGGCGCTCGTCCTGCTCGGACACCGGGTGAACTCCCTCGATCTGCGGGCTCCGTTGCGGCGCCTGTTCCGCCGCGGCGCGCCCGCACCCGGCCCGCAAGCGCCGGAGGACAGCGGCTGGTATCGGCTGGCCGGTGGCGTGATGCGGCACGCCGCGCCGGTCGCCATCGTGATCATCGCGCTGCTGCTGGCACTCGGCGCTCCGTTCCTCTCGGTGAAGTTCGGCTATCCCGACGACCGGGTACTGCCCGACAGCGCCGCCAGCCGCCAGGTCGGCGACGCCTTGCGCACCGAGTTCCCCCAAGCCGACCCGGTCGCCAACACCACGATCGTGCTGGACGGCTACCACGGCGACTACGCGGCGCTCGGGGGGTACGCCGCCGAGCTGTCCAAGGTCGAAGGCGTGCCCGCCGTGCTCTCCGCAGCCGGGATCTACGTGACCGGAGCGCGAATCGCGCCGCCTCCGACCGGAATGGTCAACGACACCGGGACCTACCTGAGCGTCGCGACCAAGGTCGATCCCTTCTCGCCCGCCGGGGACCGGCAGCTAGCCGAGATCCGGGCGATCCCGGCGCCGGGCGAGGCCCTCTACGGCGGCGCCGCGGCGGCCAACGCGGATTCGCTGAAGGCGCTGGCCGACCGGCTTCCACTCGCGGCCGCGCTGATCGCGCTGACGACGTTCGTCGTGTTGTTCCTGTTCACCGGCAGCGTCGTGCTGCCGATCAAAGCGCTCGTGCTGAACACACTGTCGCTGGCCGCCGCCTTCGGCGCGATGGTGTGGGTGTTCCAGGACGGCCACCTGTCCGGGCTGCTCGGTTTCACCCCGGTGGGCTACTTGGTGCCGACCATGCCGATCCTGATGTTCTGCCTGGCCTTCGGCCTGTCCATGGACTACGAGGTCTTCCTGCTGTCACGGGTGCGCGAGGAGTGGCTGGCCACCCACGACAACACCCGCGCGGTGGCGGTCGGCCTGGCCCGCACGGGCCGGATCTTCACCGCGGCCGCCGTGTTGATGGCCATCGTGCTCGGCGCCTTGGTAACCGCGAAGGTCTCCTTCATGCAGCTGCTCGGCCTCGGCCTCACGCTGACCGTGCTCGCCGACGCCACGATCATCCGCGGCCTGCTCGCGCCCGCGCTCATGCGCCTGCTCGGTCCGGCCAACTGGTGGGCGCCCGCCCCGCTGGCCCGCCTGCACGCCAAGATCGGGCTGACCGAGGACGAGCAGGACCCCGCGGCCCGCCCGCTGGAAACCGCGGGACGGGCATGATCGGTGGCAGGCGTCCGCGGTCACCGCGGGGTTCCGGAGCCCAGCTGCGCGAGGAGATCCTGCGCGCCACGGCCGAATTGCTCACCAGTACCGGGCATGCCGACGCCGTCTCGATCCGCGCGGTGAGCAAGCTGGTCGGGGTGAGCGCGCCGTCGATCTACCGGCATTTCGCTGACAAGGACGAGCTCATCGAGGCCGTCGTCGCCCAGGTCTTCGAAGACCTCGCCGACGCGATGCGCGCGGCCACCGACCCCGCGGCCTCCCCGGTCGCGCAGCTGCACGACCAAGGCATGGCTTACGTCCGCTTCGCACTCGAGCATCCCGAGCAGTACCGGCTGGCGACCGCGCCCGCCGAGACCGGAGGCGCGGTGGACCAGGTGCTCACCAGCGGGGCTTTCCAGCATTTCGCGGCCACCGTGCGCAAGTGCATGGACGCCGGGACGATGGCGCCGCGCGATCCGCTGCCCATCGTGCTGGAACTGTGGTCGGTCGCCCACGGCATCGCCTCACTGCTGATCGCCAAGCCCTTCCTGCCCTGGGGCGACGCGGAAGCCGTCGCATCGCGCGTGATGGGCGCCGCCTGCCTGGGCTACGGCGTGCTCGACCAGATCGGCGCGGACCCGCCCACACCGGACACGGTCACGGCGTGGCTGCGGAAGGTTCGGACAGATCAGTCCCCGGACTGAGAGGTGGCACCCTTTCACCGATCGACTGCCGGGCGGCCACGTCCTCGCCTCAGCTCACCGAGCTCGCCGACGCGGTGAACGTATTGCACTGGGCGGCACGATTATTGTCCAAACCAGTCTCGAACCACTGCCCACCGTTCTCCGACGAGCCGTGGTCGCGCATGTCCCCCGCCTGATCGCCGCGCCCGTAGGCGTCCTTGCGTGCCACGGCCAGCTGCGAGTCGCTCAGCGAGCCGCCCTCCGATGAGGAGGAGAGGTACATGCCGTCGAAGCAATTGGCCTGCAACTCGACGCGACGCGACAACTCCAGCCCCCTGGCGCTGCGCGGCCCCGCGTCGGCGCGCTCGCTGTTGGCCTTGCGCAGGATGCCGGAAATCGCCTGCACGTGGTGTCCGTACTCGTGCGCGAAGACCGACAGGTAGACCACCCAATTGTCCTTGAAATAATCGGTCTGCAACTGGCTGATCGGCATGTAGATGGTCTTGTTCGCCGGGCAGTAGAAGGCAGCGAAGTTGCTGGTCGAGCCGGTGCAGGGCGTGGTGATGCCCGCCGTGGTCGCGCTGACGTTCAGCGACGGCGGCTGGAACGGCAGATTCGCCTTGCGCAGCACGGGTTTCCACGCCGTCTCCAGGCACGACGCGGCGCTTTCGAAGAATTTACGGGCGGCGTCCACCTGGGTGCCCCACGGCGAGTAATCGCACCGCGCGGGAAGCAGCGTCGCGTTCGGGTCGGTCAGCAGCGGGTTGTTTCCGGTAGCCGCCGGTGCGGAGCCATCCGGCTGGGCGTCGAACGTGAAACTCGGTTGCGGGCCGGACGCGTCGCTGTCGCGTCCCACCGCGATCGCGTTGCGCACCAGCCCCGCCGCGACGAGGAACACAACGACGACCAGCAGCACCACCCATCCGCCGCCACCCTTTTTGCGCGGTGGCGGGTAGGGCGGGCGCCCGGGCGGGCCATAGGGCATCGGCGGTGGGACCGGCGGGCCGTAACCCGGCGGCGGACCGTAGGCGGGCGGGGCGTATCCCGGCGGCGGACCGTATCCGGGAGGAGGGCCGTATCCAGGTGGCGGACCGTACCCCGGTCGCGAACCATAGGGCGCACCGTAGCCGGGCGGCGGAGGAACCGGACGCCCCCCGTGCGGGACCGGTCCGTGTCCGTACGGTGGTTGAGTCACGCCCCCGTACCCCCTCGTCTCGATGATCGCCGACAGCCGCTGACGCAGGATAGCAAGCTGTCTAGAGTAGGCAGCCATGCTGACTTTTCGGGGGGCCGCCCTAGGCGCGCTGCTTCTCGCCATCGCGGGATTGTTCGCGACGGCCCCGGTCACCCACGCCCAGCCCGCGCCGGGCGTGACCATCACCGCCGATCTGAAGCTGAGCCGCGAGGGCATCCTCGAAGTGGTCGAAAAGGTCTCGGTACCGCCGGACGGCTCGTTCCGGATGTCGCTTCCGCTGCGGTTGAAGGTCGGTGACGACGCCGAGCGCCTCTTCCGGGTCACCGAGGTGAACACGGAGGGCGCGGGCACCGCGACGGTCGCGAACGACCAGTTCACAATCGAGGCCCGGCCGGGCGAATCCACCTTCGAGTACTCCGTGCAGAACACCGTCAGCGACGCCCCGGGCACCCAGGTGTTCCATTGGCTGGGTGTGCTGAACACCGATATCGCGTCCATCAGCGCTTCGCTCATCAGCCCGAGCTTCGAAATGGGCATCGTCGACTGCAAACTCGGCCCGCCCGGCAACAGCCGCCCGTGTGCCGACGTCAAGATCGAGGCCGACGGCGTCCTCTTCCTCGAGCAGACCGACTTGCGCAAAGGCGACGCGATCGACCTGACACTGCAACTGCCACCCGGCACCGTGCCGAGCAACGCGGACGTGCGCGACAGCGGCGACGCGGGCCCCTTCGCGATCACCACTCCGGCGCTCGTCGCGTTCGGCGTCCTGCTGCTCGCGCTGGCGGGCCTGGTCGCCTTCGTGCTGCGCGCCCGTCGCGAGGAGGCGGCGATCGGCGGCGGTTCGGAAACGATCGACCCTTTGCTGCGCGAGGGCGATCGGGTGCAGTTCACCTCGCCCGACGGCACGCTGCCCGGCGAGGCGGGTCTGCTGCTGGACGGGTACGTCGATCCGGTCGACATCGCGGCTACCGTGGTGGATCTCGCGGTGCGCCGGTACATCCGGATCATCCCGCTCAGCGACAGCGACTGGCGGATCACCCGGGTCAACGCCCCCGATGATCAGTTGCGCGACTATGAGAAGGCGGTCTACCAGGCGCTGCTGCCCGAAGGCGCCGACGCGGTGACGGTAGGCGAGTTGCGCAAGCCGGGTCGCGTGGCCGCCGGTCCGGTACGCACCGCCTTGGTCGCCGACGCCGTCGGCCGAGGCAACTTCCTCGATCGCCGCCGCCCCGGCCTCCCGGTGTGGCTCGGTGGTGCGCTGGTGGTGGCGGGTGTCGCCGCGACGGTCGTGCTCGCGCTCACGTCCGGACATGCGCTGGTCGGTGTCGCCATCGCGCTCGGTGGCGTCGCTACCCTGCTCGTGCCGAAGTACCTGCCGATGCGGACGGCGCGCGGCCTGGAGCTCGCCCGGCAGATCCGCGCCCTGCAACGTGGGCTGGAAACGACTCGGCGCGAACATATCCCGCCGATCGACCAGGAGACCGTGTTCTCCCGCGCCCTGCCGTTCACGGTGCTCGGCGCCCGCGCCGACAACTGGATCCGCGTCTTCCGCGACCTCGATCCCTCGGCCGACGCGCAACCGGGCCTCTACTGGTTCGGCGGCTTCGAACGCGACCGCAACCTCCAGCGCTTCGCGAGCCACTTCCCGTTCTTCATCACGGCGCTGGAAGGACTTTTCACCACCGCGGGCGACCCGCACAGGTAGCGTCACGCACACGAGAAGGGCGACCGGCCGCTCGGCGGCCGGTCGCCCTTCGTCGTATCGCTCAGTCGCTCAGTGCCGTTCGCCGGACCGCGGCCAGCGGATCGGCGTAGAGGACACTCAGCGAGGTCACCACAGCGGCGTATTCCTGCACCTTGCCGCCGAATCCACTGATCCGGATGTCGGTGGGCGGCAAGGTGGAACCCTGGTTGAACGCCCGCGCCACATGGGCGACCGCGGGGCGGTAGCCGGTGAAGGCCTGGCCACCGAGGATCACCCGGTCGGGGTTGAGCATGTCGCGCACCATCGCCACGGTGTGGCCGAGGATCGTGGCCCGCTCGGCGAGCAGCTCGCGCGCGGGTTCCGAACCGGCCTCCGCGCCCCGGTACAGGTCGGCGATGGTCGAGCCCGCGGTGCCGTTGTACGCCGGGATGATGCCGAGGCCGACAGCCCTGGAGTGCAGCGACCGATCGCCGACGGTCACCTCCAAGCAGCCACGCCGTCCGCAGGTGCATTCGACGTTCGAACCGGTGGGCAGATGCGCGATCGAACCGGGGCCGTTGCTCGGCGTGTGCACGCGCCCGTCCAGCGTCACCGCGACACCGGCGGTCTCACGCACGTAGAAGTACAGGCTGCTGCCCCGCTCCACGCGGGCTTGGTCCTTCGGTTCGCCGGTGGGCAGCAACAGCTCCGAGCCGGCCATCGCCTCGACGTGCGGCGCCACCGAAACGGGCAACTCCAGCACCTCACCGAGGACCGAACCGACCTGGGCGCCACGCCATTCCAGTTTGGGGTGGTCGACGACGCCGGTCAGCGGGTCGACCCGGCCGCCGATCGCGACGCCCGCCCACAGGGCCTTGCGCCGGTGCCAGCGCTGCAGGAACGCCTTCGCGCTGCGGGCGACGGTGGTGGTGGCGAACTCCTGGCCGGTCTGCGGGGTGGCGATGGCCAGACCACCGAGGATGCGGCCGCGCAGATCGGCGGCGACGATCTTCGTGACCGCGGCGCCGATGTGGACGCCGATGGTCAGGTAGGCGTCGTGGTTGATTTCGAACGGGACGCGGGGACGTCCGACCGCACCCGAGGCCGTCAGGTCGGGGCGTTCCCGCAGCAGACCGGCCGCCAGCAGTGCGGAAACCTGGCGATTGACGGTGGCGATGCTCAAACCGGTTGTGCGCGCGGCATTGTCGCGGGAGACAGGACCGCCGGTGGCGGCGCGCAGGACCGCGGCCGCCGGATTGTCGGCGATGCGCAGTTCGGGAGCGACAACCGGACGCGGGACGCGGGTACGGCTGCCCGCAACCCTGGAGACGGATCGTTCGAGGGTGGGAAGGGACATTGTGCAGATCCTTGCTGAAGTCCCGTAATCGAACGGGACGTGCCTACATGGGCGGCGAGGCAGCAAATGAGCAGGAAAACCAGCTCAGCTGCAGCAAGAGAGGCGACACAGTTCGCGGGTCAACGGCAGCCGCAGACCCAGCGCGGCGGTCACGTAAGTGACCCGCAGGTGGTTCCATCGGCTGGCGGACATGTCATTGAAATTAACACCGATTTCCGCGACGCACCAACCCCCGACGCGCCGTTGTGTGTACACCCACATTGTTTCCCCAGGTCGCGAGGACACGAAAAAGACCCCGCTCCCCGGAGAGGTCCACGGGGCGAGGTCTTTTCACGCGGAAGGATTACTTCGGAGCGTTGAACGGCTGATTGACCGTCGTGAAGTACTGGATCGCCGCGCCGATCGCGACCGGGGCGGTGATCAGGATCTGGCCCGCGACGGTGCCCAGCGCGCCGATCCCGGCGATGCCGACGAGGCAGCCGACGCCCGCGGCCGGGATGAACGGACCGAACAGGCCCGCGATGGTCCCCGCCGCGATGGTCGCGCCGGCGATGCCGCCGAGCACGCAGCCGACCGCAGCGCCACCGATGCCGCCGACCAGGGTGCCGATCGCGGCGCCCATGGTGATGGTGCTGGTCAGGCGGGTCCAAGCGGCGACCTCACGGTCGTACTCCGTCTTCCACGGCGCCTTGTCCTCGTACGGCAGCGCCACCGGCTTGTAGACCGCGTGTTCCCGGTCGAACAGCGGGGTCAGCGTCGCGCTGCGGCCGGAAATCTGCGCGGCGATGGGGAATTCGAAATCGTCGAGCTGAAACCGCAGCGGATGGCCCGCCAGGACGGTACCGTTGGATGCCTTAACTTTGAACACCCCGTCCTCCACAACCAGCGAACCCGAGTCGGTTTCGATGATCGACTGGGTATCAGTGGCATACGCGGTGAAATTGACTGCGCTTTCGGGGCCTCCTTCCTCCGGCGCGGCACCGGACGTCCCCGCGGCCACTCCGGTCGCGATGGTGACCAGCGCGGCCACCACGGCAAACTTCCTCATCCTCATGTCCTGCAATCCCTCATCTCAGGTGGAGCTGTTCGAGGCAAAGCATCCGGCACAAACTCCGGGGAAACGAGGAAAAAAAGCACCCAGATTTCAAATAGGCAACAAGAGAGTTACGGTAGCCGGGCTACTCGGCTTTGGCCGCCGCTTTCGCCTGCTTCTTGAATTCCCTTACCTGTGTCAGGGATTCGGCGTCGGTCACGTCGGCAACCGAACGGCGCGAGCCTTCTTCGCCGTACGCGCCGACGGCCGTGCGCCAACCCTCCGGCCGCACGCCGCGCTGCTTGCCGAGCAGGGCAAGGAAGATCTTCGCCTTCTGCTCGCCGTAGCCGGGAAGGTCCTTCAGGCGGCGCAGCACCTCTTTGCCGTCCGGGTCGCCCGCGGTCCAGATGTTCTCGGCCTTGCCGTCGTAGTGCTCGATGACGTAGCGGGCCAGCTCCTGCGCGCGGCGGGCCATCGACCGGCCGTAGCGGTGGATCGCGGGCGGGGTCGCGGCCAAGTCCTCGAACTCCTGGGGGTCGGCCTCGGCGATGCGCTGGATGTCGAAGCCGCCCATCCGGTCGGCGATCTTCTTCGGGCCGCGGAAGGCGTGCTCCATCGGGTACTGCTGGTCCAGGAGCATTCCGAGCAGTATGGCGAAGTGGTCCTCGGTCAGTAGCTTGTCCGCCTCGGCGTCCTGCGCCAGGCATAGCGTGCGAGTCACTGTCCCGCCTCTCCGGGTGTTCGGGCCAACTCAGTAGGCGTCGTAGGACCCGCGCTCGGGTCCCGCGTTCGGTGCCACATCCGTTTCGGGCGCGCCCGACAATTTACCAGTGTGCTTCCAGAACGCATCGCTACTGGTCATGGCGCCAGCAGCACCGCGTGCTGTGTGGCAAATTGCCATCTGGTCGTCAAGAATCCGGCCGACGTGTGTAGGGCGGTACTGAAATGACGCCGTGCACTGGTCTCGCCCGGTCAGGCCGGGCTGGTGGCGGTATGCGGTGTCGCCGGAACGCACCCGAGGTTCATCGCCACGCCTGTGGTTGCTCCAAGGTCGCCCACGTCGCCGAACGGCAGGCCGTGGTACCCGCCTCTGCCGGGGTGGGTGCGTTGGCGGTCAGCCGTCGCCGCTGTGCCGGTCGTGCGGCATCGCCGCCGGGGCGTGCACGCGATGACGCGCGGGTGCTGGCGACGCTACGGCAGCGCCCGCTGAGTCTCTCACCGTTCGCCGTCGAGTGCCCGGTCGTCCCACCCAGCGAGTACCCGCTGGGCGTCCTCGAGGAGGACGATAAGGTCCTCGAGCTCGATCGAGCGGTCGATGTGACTGCATTCGCCTGGGTCAGGGATCTGGCAACGGCGCGGTGTTGATCGAGTGGGTTGATACCGCGCGACGGGCGGGTCTTCTCGACCGCGCTGCGCTGCAAATGCCTGCCGCAGCCGATCCCGGGCTGAGTCGCAATCCGCACCGAGTGATGTCACTGGCGCTATGCCGGACTGGGCCGCTGCCGACGGCGTGGCCGCAGTCGCGGCTGAGGGCCCGGAGACGGTCCGATACGAATTCTGCCTGCTGCTCAGCTCTCAGTGCTGGGGGGTCTTCTCGGGCTGTGTTCTCCGGCGTCGACATACCGTTGTCAGTACGTCATAGGTTTGATCCGACGGGGTGCAGGAAGGGCACACGTTGAAATGTTCCGCAGCGGGCGTGCCAGGTCGTTCCGGCAGCCTCGACGGTGATCGGACGGACCGGTTCTGCGGTGACGGGCTCCGGCCGATCTGCGGTCGCGCGGGCGGCTTGCCGTGGACGGACATCGACGATGACGACGGACCTGCCGGATCGCTGAGCGGATGCCGAGGGGGCGTCCCGGTGAGCGGAGCGCTGTGGATCGATCCGAAGGACCTCGGGGGGCGGGGTGCGGCGTGGCAAGAGATCGGCGTCGAGGTCGGTCAGGTGGCGGTGCGGCCTTGGGCCGTGCTTGCCGACGAAGGCCGGTGGTGGGGTGACGACGAGGCCGGTGAGGCGGTCGCGAAGACCTACGAACCGGATGCCGGGCAGGGGCTGGTGGCGCTGCAGAACTTCGCCGAATCCGGGCAGGGCTTCGGCACCGAGGTGAAGGCTGCCGCCGAAACCTTCCGATCCACCGATCACGAGGGCGGCAGGCGTGTCGAGCGGACTCTAGAGCCGGAAGGTACGTCCGGTTCGGTCGGTGACATGTCCGCCGAGCCCGCTCGCACACCGGCTGCGGCCAAGCCGAATTCCTACGCTGCGCCGAGCTCCTACCTGGTATCGCGACCGGTGGAATTCGTGCCGATCGGAACCGAGGCGGCACCCGCTCGACACATCGGCGCTCCCGATGACATACCGGATTCCGGCGGTGAAACCAATAGTCCCGGAGTTGTTGGCTCGCAAACAGCTTCGGGAAGTGCCGCGAACAGCGGTGATCGCATTGCCGGCCCGGATGGACGCCAATCGGCCGACTCCGCCCGGACATCCAGCGCGACTACCCCGGGTACCCGCCGCCGACCCATCGGGCCCTCTGGCGACGAGAACAGGGTAGCGACACCGCCCACGCGGGGCCCGCCGAGCAGTGCGACCGAGCCTGCGCGGGGCGGGCCGAGCAGGGCGGCAGGCCCCGCGCGGGCCAGCGCGCCTCCTGCCGCTGTCAGTGCGCCGATGGGCCGCAAACCGCCGGGTACGCCGTGGTCGGACACGATCTGCGCCGCGCCACCCGCTGGGCGGCCCGACCGCATCTCCGCCGGAAAGTCTGCGGCAGACAGAAGTTCCGCGCCGGGCGCGAAACGCTCCGACCGCGACCGGCCGGAGCGAACACCGCAACCGGTGAACCGGTCGAACACCGACAGCGACCCCGTGCGGCTCGTACGAGAATTGGCCGATCGGCACCGCGTCGAGGTGACCGGACTCGATGCGCCCGGAATCGATGAGGACGCCGTCGGTGGGTTCCTCGCGGATACCGACGACGTGCTCACGAAGTCTCCGGTCATCGAAGTGCGGCGCGTCGGGATCGCTGAGCTGGAGCAGCGGAAGATCGTGCGCGTCGAGCAGCAGTCGGCTTTTGGTGCACAGGAACAGGCGCTCACCTGGTCGGCGGTCGTCGATATTGTTCAGCTCACGGATCCTGCACGGCTACCCGACGGGATTCCAGCGAGCGGACACCCGGCAGCGGTTGTGACGCAAGCGGATACGCGCCCAATCTACGCGGCGACGCTCCGCGAACTCGCGTGGGCCATCGATCGCGCCGGCGCGCGGCAGGCGCGAGCTCGCGCGCAACGTGCCCTGATCGCGGAATACTTCGGCGACCACGGCGCGTACCGCCGCGTGAGTCCGGCTCGGGTGGTGCACGGCTACCAATACGGGCGAGATCGGTTGAGCGGCGGCTGTGTCGACATGGGACGGTTCGATCCCGCCGCGGCGCTCCCCGACGCGTTCACCGACGTCGTGCTCAACGCCGAGGGCGCCACCGAACCGGTGAAGACACTGTGCCGACTGCACGTCGACACCGCGCGACGACCGGCGACGCGAGACGAGGCGTGACGGCTCGGAACAGGATTTCGCGGACCAGGGCAGCAAGGGGATATCGAATGCAGAGTGCGGGCACGGTCAATCCGGCCGACGACGAGGTGACGCGGCTGGCGCGTCAGATTGCCGCGGAGATCTCGGCAGCGGGGCCGCCGGGGTGGCGGTCGTGGGATGCCGCCTTCGCGTCGACCGTCACCGAAGACGTGGCGGACATCGCCTACCTCGTTGCGGCGCAACCGGTGTGGACGCAACCATCGGAGTCGGTGCGAGCACTGGTTCGGCAGCACCGCGAGCTGGCGGCGCGTCGAGACCGAGGGCCGTGGTGGCGGCTGCTGATGTCGTCGACCTCCGACGGCGAGGTGGAGTTCGACTACGACTACGGTGACGAGCCGTTCCCGGACGGCCAATTGTTCTCCCCCGAGGCATATCGGGCCGATCTCGCGGAGCATCCGAGGGACCGGTTGCCGATCTGGCTGGCGGCGTATCTCGAGCATGCCGATCGGCAGACGCGCAGCCCGCAGCAGGCCGTCGCCGGGGTGCGTGCCGATCGGGACGCGGGGGTGCGGCCGGTGCCGATCGTGGATGAACTGCCGGATCTGCCTGTGCTGTGGGCGAGATGGGCGGTGCTGTCGGCCGCCTTCGTCGCGGTGCGCTCCGAGCGCGGTCCCAGAATCCTGCCGTCGCTCGGGTGGTTCGAAAGTTCCCGTCGGACCGGGTCCACGCTGTTCGTGCTGCCCGGGGGGCGGGCCGTGCTGTCGGGCGGTGTCTGGAACCCGCCCGCGCTGGACGGGGTGTACAACGACGGTGCCGAAATGCCGAATTTCTATGCCGGGGCACCGGATTGGGTAGCCGACCCGGTCCTGAATCCGCGCGCGGCAGCGGGTCTGCTCTCGTTCTGCTACTGGTGGGATTCCGGAGGATGGTATCGGGGTGAGTCGCCCTCGGCGGAGCGGTCCGCTTCGGCGATTCCCGGCGTATGGACCGCGGATACGGTGATCGATATCGTGGTGAGCCTGCTGCCCGATCGGCCGGCCGAACCAGTGCGCGCGGCGGCGGACGCGCTGGTGTCGGCGGCGCACGCCGGTGTCGTCACGCGCGACCTGATGGCCGAGATCTTCGACGACCCGGCGCGTTTCGATATCGACGGTGCGCTGTACCAGTTCTCGATCGCCGGTTCGATCGGGCAACAGACCCGGCAGACGATCACGGCGCCGGACGCCATCGCCCGCGTCGTCGAGTACATCACCGATCGGCAGCTAAATACGACGGGTTATCCGCTCGACCAGTTGCGCGCCGATCGAATCAGCGCGGGCTGGATGGTATACGTGCCGGTGCCGCGCGGCGAGATCGTGATCGGGCGGGCCATATTCTACGTCGCCGATGACGGTGTGGTGGAGCAATCTTCGTCTTCGACGCCGCCCTCGATATACGCGGCCGATTTCGAACGGCGCTATCGGCAGCGGCAGGGTGCGCCCACCTGAGCCGGTCATGGTGGGCGATGCGGTACCTCCAGGATTGGGGACGGATGGCGCCGCCGAGGTCGTGTCGCGCTTTTATCCTTCGGCACAGACAACGTCGACGGGCAGCCTCTTCGATGTGAGCGGGGCTCTCGGCGCCGCGTTCGCCGATGTCGTGGTGCGCGGCGAGGAGGCGGGCGTGCAGGCGCGGGCACTGCACGCGGTGCTGGTCGACGCGACGTCGCGGCAGAAGTAGGCGGTGGCGGTGGACGGTTCGTGGGCGCTGGACTCGGTCGTGGAGCTGCGTGCCTTGTTCGAGGGCTT
>NZ_JAMFLC010000031.1:0-101687 GCF_023501985.1 Nocardia sputi
CCGTCGAGCAAGAGGGCCACACCGTATCCACCGTGGACCACGGGTTCGGCGCCGACCGTCGCGACGACCACCTGCGCGCCCGGTTCCACGGTGTCGAGTACCGCGCCGCCGCCGGAACCACGAATCGGCACACCGGGAAAAGCACGGCCGAGTTCCTCCGCCGTACGCGTCGCGCCGATCACCACGGCGCGCAGCGCGCGCGACCCGCAGGTGCCGCAGCGGAACGCGGCCTCGGTGATCCCGCACCAGCGGCAAGCGGGGCTGTGTGCTGCCGCGCCGGATTCGGCCGCCGATCCCCGCGGTCCGCCGGCCTCCGGCAGCGCCAGCGGTCCGTTGCAGTGCCTGCATCGGGCAGGCGTGCGGCATTTCCCGCAGGCGAGCGCGGGAATGTATCCGCGACGCGGCACCTGGACCAGTACCGGCGCCCCCTCTTTCAGAGCCGCCCGTGCGGCCGCGAAGGCGACACCGGGAACCCGGACGGCCCGCGCCACCGGATCGCGCTCCAGTGCGATGTCGCTGTCGCCGGGGGCGCTGATGCGGGGAGTGACCTTGCGCAGGACGGCACGGTCGGCGACCAGATCGTGCGCCCAGCCGGATTCGACCACGGCTTGGATCTCCGCGGTGCGCGCGAAACCCGCCGCGACGAACGCCGCACCGGTCTCGTGCGCCCGCAACATCGCCACCTCACGCGCGTGCGGATACGGTGCGCGCTGTTCGGCGTAGGTGTCGTCGCCGTCGTCCCACAGCGCGATCAGCCCGAGGCGCGCCGCCGGTGCGAACACGGCGCTGCGCGTGCCGACCACCACCCGCGCCGAACCTCGCAACACCGCGAGCCAACGCCGATACCGGGCCGCTGGACCGAGGCCCGCCGCCAGACCGACCGCGGAGTCTCCCACCAGCGCAACACATTCCGCCAGCACCCGGTCGAGATCCCGCTGGTCGGGCACCATGAGGATCGCGCTGCGCCCTTGCCGGGCCACCACTGCGGCCAGCTCGGCCAGACGGCGAGGCCAGTCCTCCCCGGGCAGCGCCTGCCAAGCCGCCCGCGCGCCTTTTCCCTCCGCTAGCGCACCGACGAACGCCGCGCCGTGGACGTAACGCTCCCAGGAAGCGAGATCTACCGCTACGGCCGGAAGGTCCTGTGGAACGGGCGAGTCGGCGGGGGCGGCCGGGTGCGTGGTCGCGGCGGCGGAGTGAGGGTCCGCATCAGGCTCACCACCATCTGCCCCTTCAACGGGCGACCGCACGGCGCTCTCCCCGTTCGCCGGGCTCGAACCACCGGGTCCGGCTGCCCTGGCCGGTCCGATATCCGCGCGCACCGCTTTCGCACCGTGTACTACCGAGTCGGACTGCCCGACAGAAGGTCTCATGGACATCGACTGCGAAATCGGCTCGGCAGGGCTGGAATTCACGGCAGGCGACTGCGCAGAGGTTGAGCCACCGTCGATTTCGGTTTCAACGGCATGCTCGTCAACGCCGTGGACCAGGGCAGGATCGGCAGCGGAAACCGGGGCTTCGGTGGAAACAGGTTGCGCCGCAGCGGACTTCTTGCCGCCACCGGTTTCGGTGCGCGCGTGACGCGGCGGGATGGCCAAGCGCAGGACATCCGCGCGAGTGCCCGCGTAGCGGGCGGCCACCGCACCGGCCAACTGGAGGATCTCCGGGGTCAGCACGCGTTCGCCGGAGACGACGCGTTCGAGCTTGACCAGCTTGCCGCCGTGGTCACTGTGCGCCAGTCGCGCGAGCAGGTAACCGTCGACGAGGCGGCCCGCGAAACGGACACGCACCCGGACCCCGGGCTGGGCGATTTCGTCCAGCTCGGGGAACACCAGGTAGTCGAAGTCGCGGTCGAGATGCGCGGGCGACAGCAGCGGGAGGACCCGGGCGATCGGCAGCGCGACAGGTGCGGGACCCGCGGCTGTACGGTCCGCTTCGGTAGCGGAGGTATCCGCCGCGGGTTCGTTCACTCCGACCCGATCGGGGTCAGAGTCCGATGGCCGCGCGCAGCTTGTCCGCGCGGTCGGTGTGCTCCCACGGCAGATCGACGTCGGTGCGGCCGAAGTGGCCGTACGCGGCGGTCGGCGCGTAAATCGGGCGCAGCAGGTCCAGGTCGCGGATGATCGCGCCGGGGCGCAGATCGAAGACCTCGGTGATCGCGGTGGCGATGCGGGCCGGGTCGACCTTCTCGGTGCCGAAGGTCTCGACGAACAAGCCGACGGGGGCCGCCTTGCCGATCGCGTAGGCCACCTGGACCTCGACGCGCTCGGCCAGATCCGCCGCGACCACGTTCTTCGCGACCCAGCGCATGGCGTAGGCGGCCGAACGGTCCACCTTCGACGGGTCCTTGCCGGAGAAGGCGCCGCCGCCGTGGCGTGCCATGCCGCCGTAGGTGTCGACGATGATCTTGCGGCCGGTCAGGCCCGCGTCGCCCATCGGGCCACCGAGCACGAACTTGCCGGTGGGGTTGACCAGCAGACGGATGTTCGAGGTGTCCAGCGACGGCACGTCGAGGTCGGCGAGCACCGCGTCGAGAACCTTCTCGCGGATGTCGGGCGCGAGCAGGTTGTCCAGATCGATGTCGGCGGCGTGCTGGGTGGAGATGACCACCGTGTCGAGGCGAACCGGGCGGTCGCCGTCGTACCCGATGGTGACCTGGGTCTTGCCGTCCGGACGCAGGTAGGGCAGCACGCCGGACTTGCGCACCTCGGTCAAGCGGCGCGACAGCCGGTGCGCCAGCGCGATCGGCAGCGGCATCAGCTCCGGGGTGTCCTTGGTGGCGTACCCGAACATCAGGCCTTGGTCGCCTGCGCCCTGCCGCTCGATCTCGTCGTCGGAGCCCCCGACGCGCGCCTCGTGCGAGGTGTCCACACCCTGCGCGATATCCGGCGATTGCGCGCCGATCGCGATATTCACACCGCAGGAATTCCCGTCGAATCCCTTTGCCGAAGAGTCATATCCGATTTCCAGGACCTTTTCCCGGACAATGCGCGGAATATCGGCGTACGCCGACGTGGTGACCTCACCCGCGACATGGACCTGGCCGGTCGTCACGAGGGTTTCCACCGCGACCCGGCTGCGCGGATCTTCCGCGAGCAACGCATCGAGAATGGAATCGCTGATGGCATCACAGATTTTGTCCGGATGACCTTCGGTCACGGACTCACTGGTGAAAAGCCGGCTCCCGGACGTGCGCACAGTTCTTCCCTCTCCCTCAACGGGTTACTCGTATCGGCTTGCGACAGTAACGCGATGTCGCGACCGCGCAACCCTTAGATCTCAGACTATTCCAAATCACCGACAGAACGGGCGCCAACTACCCAGCCATCCCAGACAGCCGAACGCACGGTGTCTCGTCGGTGCCGAAATGATGACGGCGTCGCGAACGAACGACCGATCAGACAGCAATCCTGGCAGGCACCCGTCGGCTCAGCGCAGCAACACACTCAGCGCGTCGAGCACGCGGCTGGCCAACAGCGCCTTCGAGCCGTGATCGAGTGCCTGCTCGGTGCCGTCCGCGCCGAGCAGCCAGCCGTCGTTGGTGTCGACCTCGAACGCCTTGCCCTCTCCCACCGCGTTGACCACGAGCAGGTCGCAGCCCTTGCGTGCGAGCTTCGCCCGCGCATGGGTGAGGACGTCGCCGTGCTCGTCACCGGTCTCGGCGGCGAAGCCGACGATCGCGGTGCCGGGCAACTGCCCGTCGCGTCGCGCCTGCACCAGTCCGGCGAGGATGTCGTCGGTCTTGGTCAGCGCGATGACGTCGGGCTCGCCCGCGCCCTTCTTGATCTTGGCGGCGGCGACGTTGGTCGGCCGGAAATCGGCGACCGCCGCGGCCATGATCACCGCGTCGGCGCCGACGGCATGCTTGTCGACGGCGGTTTTCAGCTGTTCGGCCGTGGTGATGTGCACCAGATCGACGGCGGCGGGCGCCGCCATCTCGATCGTGTTGCCCGCGATCAGCGTGACGTGGGCGCCGCGCTGGGCCGCGACCCGCGCGAGCGCGTAGCCCTGCTTGCCGGAGCTGCGGTTACCGAGGAAACGCACCGGATCCAGCGGTTCCCTGGTGCCGCCCGCCGTGATGACGACCCGGCGGCCCTCCAGATCGCGCGGAATCGCGTCGGCGCGCTCCATGAGCAGCGACGCGAGGCCGAAGATCTCCTCGGGCTCGGGCAGTCGTCCCGGGCCGGTGTCGGCGCCGGTGAGCCGGCCCGCCGCGGGCTCCATCACGATCGCACCGCGGGCGCGCAGCGTCGCGACGTTGGCGACGGTCGCCGGATGCTCCCACATCTCGGTGTGCATCGCGGGCGCGAACAGGATCGGACATCGGGCCGTCAGCAACGTGGCGGTGAGCAGGTCGTCGGCGCGGCCGGACGCGGCGCGCGCCATGAGGTCGGCAGTCGCCGGGGCGATGACCACCAGGTCCGCCTCCTGGCCCAGTCGAACGTGCGGAACCTCGGGCACGTCGGAGAACACGCCGGTGTGCACCGGGTTCCCGGACAGTGCTTCGAAGGTCGCCTTGCCGACGAACTCCAGCGCCGACGTGGTGGGGATCACCCGGACGTCGTGTCCGGTCTCGGTGAACCGCCGGACCAGAGAGCACGCCTTGTAGGCGGCGATTCCTCCGGCTACGCCGACGACGATCCTTGTGGTCACTACGCCTCCGGCCTAGTCGTGGTCACAGCGAACTCGGTCGCCTCACTCGCCTTCGGAGTGTTCGAGCAGGTCGGAGTGGATCTCGCGCAGGGCGACCGACAGCGGCTTCTCCTGCAGGCCCGGCTCGACCAGCGGGCCGACGTACTCGAGGATGCCGTCGCCGAGCTGGTTGTAGTAGTCGTTGATCTGACGGGCCCGCTTGGCCGCGTAGATCACCAGGGCGTACTTGGACGACGTGCGCTCGAGCAGCTCATCGATCGGCGGGTTGGTGAGGCCGACCGGGGTGTCGTAGGCGGGCGCGGCCTTGATGTCCGTACTGCTCACTAGGGGAACTCCTGGTGTCGGGTGTCGCATGAACGAAGCCCGTCGCGGTGCGGCGCGCTGCCGCCTCCGGGCTTGCTCGCTCATGCCGTAGTGGATGGCGCATGCGCGACGGGCCCTACGAGGTCAGGCAGGCTCCTCCTCGGGCCGGATCGCTCATGCGCAGGTGGGGGTCACGAACTCGAATTTGTGCTAACGAACAACGATACCAACTGCTCACAGGCGCTGGTCACCTCGTCGTTCACGATAACGATGTCGAACTCGTCACATGCCGCCAGTTCCGTCCTGGCTGTTTCCAAGCGGCGCTCGATCACCTCGGGGGATTCGGTGCCGCGTGAGGTCAGCCGCGCCACCAATTCCTCCCAGCTCGGCGGGGCCAGGAACACCAGGATCGCCTCCGGGATCGCCCGGCGCACCGATCGCGCGCCCTCGAGATCCACTTCGACCAACACCGGAAGGCCTTCCGCCAAGGCGGCGCGCACCGGCCCGGCGGGGGTGCCCGAACGCTGCAATCCACCGTGGATGTCCGCCCACTCGAGCAGCTCACCCGCCTCGATCATCGCGTCGAACTCCGCGCGGGAGACGAAGCGGTAGTCGAGGCCGTCGACCTCCCCGGGCCGCGGGGCCCGGGTCGTTGCCGACACGCTGAAGACCAGGTCGGGCAGTCGTTCGCGGACACAGCGGACCACGGTGGACTTGCCCACGGCCGAGGGGCCGACCAGTACTACCAGTCGACCCTTCCGCGTGTGTTCGATCACCCTCGTCGTCAGGCGTCGAAGTCGAACCGGGCCAGCAGCGCCTTGCGCTGCCGGTCGCCGAGTCCGCGCAGCCGCCGGGTGGGGGCGATCTCCAGCTCGCTCATGATTTCCGCCGCCTTGACCTTGCCCACCTTCGGCAGGGCCTCCAGCAGCGCCGACACCTTCATCTTGCCGAGGATCTCGTCGGTCTCGGCGTCGGTGAGGACCTGCTTCAGGTTGGTGCCGCCACGCTTCAAGCGCTCCTTGAGCTCCGCCCGAGCGCGGCGAGCGGCAGCCGCCTTCTCCAAAGCAGCGGCGCGCTGCTCGTCAGTCAGCTGGGGAAGGGCCACGGTTCCTCCGTCTCATCGTTCATTGCATCAACTCCTGCCGGTAACCCGGCAGTCTCAGCGACCGTACCCACGACGTCCGCCGATTGCGAACCCACCCCCCAGGTCAGCGCATGATTCCGGATATCGCAGGCACCGGGGTGGTGCGTCGAGCGGCCGGTCCGCGCCACCGCTCCGATCACCCGGCGGACGTCGCGAAATACGCCGCCAGCAGGGCTTTTTCGACAGACCGAGTGGTTTGCGAAAGGGTTGCTGGACCGCAGCGCATCGTTCCAGCAACCCCTCACCCGCCCTACCAGGAACTTTCTGGAAATTTCCCGCGTGTCGCGAGTTCTTTCCGCGTGTCGGGCGTCACAGCGAGGTATGCCGGGCACTCCCGCGCGGCATTCGGTGTCGATTTGTGAGCCCTGTACGGCGTCCAGGTGCGATGCGCCACCCCGCGCACCGCTCAGGACCCGAAATCGACCCAGTGACGCGCCCAGGCCCCGGTAAACGGCACCTGTGTGCGTGCACTTGCACGCGCAGATGGCCGAAATGACGGAAGGCCGGCGCGGGGTGCGCCGGCCTTCCGGGTCATTTCTGCAGGAACGCGAACGCGTCCTGAAGTTCGTGCACTCTGGCACGCAGTGCCGGGACGGTGGGGCCCTCCCGCAGCACCTCGCGCGAGACGTTCGGGAGGACGGCCCCGAGCACCGCCTCGGGTACCAGGTCGCGGATGGTTTCCGGGCCACCGCCCTGGGCGCCCACCCCGGGCATGAGAATCGGCCCGTTGAGCGCGGAGAGGTCCGGCGCCTCGCTCAGCGTGGCGCCCACCACCACGCCCACCGAACCGAACTCACCGCCCGGATTGCGGGCCGCGGCCTCGTCCACCATCGTCTGCGCGATCGCGCGGCCGTCCGTGCCGACCGCCCGCTGTACCTGCGCCCCTTCCGGATTCGACGTCGCGGCGAGCACGAAGACGCCGCGGTGGTTGGCCTCGGCCAACGTCAGCGCCGGAGCCAGCGAACCGAATCCGAGGTACGGCGAGACCGTCACCGCGTCCGACCCGAGTGGACCGTCGGCCAGCCACGTCCGGGCGTAGGCGTCCATGGTGGACCCGACGTCGCCGCGCTTGGCGTCGGCGAGCACCAGAGTTCCCGAAGCGCGCAGCACATCGATGGTCCGCTCCAGGACCGCGATACCGCCGGAGCCGTAGGCCTCGAAGAACGCGACCTGCGGTTTGACCAGCGCGACCAGGCCGTCGAAAGCCTCCACGCAGATCTCGGCGAACCGCTCGAGCCCCTCGGCATCCTCGGTGAGGTCCCAGGACCGCAGCAGTTCCGGATGGGGGTCGATGCCGACGCACACGGGCCCGAACTGCCCCATCGCGTGCCGCAACCGTCGGCCGAAGGTCTTCATCTCGCCCGTTCCGTCCTGCCGCGGCTCACCCACGCAGCACCGAGTGCAGTTCCTGCAGGGACCGCACACCGATTCCGCCGTTGATGCTGGCCTCGATGCCCTGCACCGCCGCAGCGGCGCCCTGCACGGTGGTGATGCACGGGATGTTCACCCCGACCGCCGCGCTGCGGATCTCGTAGCCGTCCACGCGGGGACCGGAGTTGCCGTAGGGCGTGTTGAACACCATGTCCACCTCGCCGTCGCGGATCTGCTCCACGATGGTGGGCTCGTCGTCCGGGCGCACCTCGGAGTGCTTGCGCACCTGTTCGCACGGAATCCCGTTGCGGCGCAGCATCTCCGCCGTGCCCTCGGTGGCGAGGATGCGGAAGCCCAGGTCGTACAGGCGCTTGACCGGGAAGACCATCGCGCGCTTGTCCCGGTTGGCGATCGAGACGAACACGGTGCCCTCGGTGGGCAGCGAGCCGTAGGCGGCGGTCTGGCTCTTGGCGAAGGCGGTGCCGAAATCGGCGTCGATGCCCATCACCTCGCCGGTGGACTTCATCTCCGGCGACAGCAGCGAATCCACGCCGCTGCCGTCGGCGCGGCGGAACCGGTGGAACGGCAGCACGGCTTCCTTCACCGCCACCGGAGCGTCCAGCGCGACGTGCCCGCCGTCGCCCTCGCCCGGGAGCATCCCCTCCTTGCGGAGTTCGGCGATGGTGGCGCCGAGCATGATCCGCGCGGCGGCCTTCGCCAGCGGCACCGCGGTGGCCTTGGACACGAACGGGACCGTCCGGCTCGCCCGTGGATTGGCCTCCAGCACGTAGAGCACGTCGTCCTTGAGCGCGTACTGCACGTTGAGCAGGCCACGGACGCCGATGCCCTTGGCCAGCGCGACGGTGGAGCGGCGCACCGCCTCGATGTCGCTGCGGCCCAGCGTGATCGGAGG
Organism: Nocardia sputi; assembly: GCF_023501985.1. Taxonomy (NCBI): domain Bacteria; kingdom Bacillati; phylum Actinomycetota; class Actinomycetes; order Mycobacteriales; family Nocardiaceae; genus Nocardia; species Nocardia sputi. The sequence goes on from NZ_JAMFLC010000031.1 coordinate 8,382, forward strand.
CAGCGCGCAGGCCGAGTCGCCGGAGTGGATGCCCGCTTCCTCGATGTGCTCCATCACGCCGCCGAGGTAGACCTCCTCGCCGTCGCACAGCGCGTCGACATCGATCTCGATCGCGTCCTCCAGGAACCGGTCGACCAGCACCGGGTGCTCCGGGCTGAGCTCGGTCGCGCGGGAGATGTAGCCCTCGAGGGACTGCTCGTCGTACACGATCTCCATGCCGCGACCGCCGAGCACGTAGGACGGGCGCACCAGCACCGGGTAGCCGATCTCGGTGGCGATCTTGCGCGCCTGCGCGAACGTGGTCGCGGTGCCGTACTTCGGCGCGGGCAGCCCCGCCGCGACCAGCACGTCGCCGAACTCGCCGCGATCCTCGGCCAGGTCGATGGCGGCCGCGCTGGTACCGACCACCGGCACCCCCGCCTCGGTGAGGCGCTGCGCGAGGCCGAGCGGGGTCTGCCCGCCCAGCTGCACGATGACGCCCGCGACGGTGCCGGATTCGCATTCGGCGTGGTAGACCTCGAGGACGTCCTCGAAGGTCAGCGGCTCGAAGTAGAGCCGGTCAGCGGTGTCGTAGTCGGTGGAGACGGTCTCGGGGTTGCAGTTGACCATCACCGTCTCGAACCCGGCCTGCGACAGCGTCTGCGCCGCGTGCACGCACGAGTAGTCGAACTCGATACCCTGGCCGATCCGGTTGGGCCCGGAGCCGAGGATGATCACCTTCGCGCGCTCGCGCTGCGGCGCCACCTCTGACTCGGCGGCGGGATCGAGTTCGTAGGCCGAGTAGTGGTACGGGGTCTTGGCCTCGAACTCGGCGGCGCAGGTGTCGACGGTCTTGAAGACCGGGCGGATACCGAGCCGGTGCCGCAGTGCGCGCACTCCGGTCTCCCCCGCCAGCTCGGGCCGCAGCGCGGCCAGCTGACGGTCGGACAGGCCGTAGTGCTTGGCCCGGCGCAGCAACGGCTCGTCCAGCACGGGCGCGTCGAGGATCTCCTGACGCAGCTCGACCAGTCCGGCCACCTCCGCGACGAACCACGGGTCGATGCCGGAGGCGGCGGCGACGTCCTCGATGCTCGCGCCCAGCCGCAGCGCCCGCTCGACCTGGTAGATGCGCCCTTCGGTGGGAGTGCGCAGGTCCTCCAGGATCGCTTCGGCGTCGGTCCACGCGCCGTCTTCCTGGGTCCAGAAACCCGCGGCCTTGGTCTCCAGCGAACGCAGCACCTTGCCCAGCGCCTCGGCGAAGTTGCGGCCCAGCGACATCGCCTCGCCCACCGACTTCATGGTGGTGGTCAGCGTGCCGTCGGCGCCGGGGAACTTCTCGAACGCGAACCGCGGCGCCTTGACCACCACGTAGTCCAGGGTCGGCTCGAAGCAGGCCGGGGTTTCCTTGGTGATGTCGTTGACGATCTCGTCGAGCGTGTAGCCGATGGCCAGCTTGGCGGCGATCTTCGCGATCGGGAAGCCGGTCGCCTTGGAGGCCAGCGCGGACGAGCGCGAGACGCGCGGGTTCATCTCGATGACGATCAGGCGCCCGTCGAGCGGGTTCACCGCGAACTGGATGTTGCAGCCGCCGGTGTCGACGCCGACCTCGCGCAGGATGGCGATGCCCAGATCGCGCAGCTTCTGGTACTCGCGGTCGGTGAGCGTCATCGCAGGCGCGACGGTCATCGAGTCGCCGGTGTGCACGCCCATCGGGTCGACGTTCTCGATCGAACAGACCACCACGACGTTGTCCCGGCCGTCGCGCATCAACTCGAGCTCGTATTCCTTCCAGCCGAGGATGGACTCCTCGATGAGGACGTTCGCGGTGGGCGAGGCGGCCAGACCACCGCCGGCGATGCGATCGAGGTCCTCGTCGTTGTACGCCATGCCGGAACCGAGGCCGCCCATGGTGAACGACGGGCGCACCACCACGGGGAAGCCGAGCTCGCCGACCGTCTCGCGGACCTCGTCCATGGTGAAACAGACCCGCGAGCGGGCGCTCTCCCCGCCCACCTTGGCCACGATGTCCTTGAACTTCTGCCGGTCCTCACCGCGCTGGATGGCGTCGAAGTCGGCGCCGATCAGCTCCACGCCGTACTTGTCCAGCACTCCGCGCTCGTGCAGCGCGACCGCGGTGTTCAGCGCGGTCTGGCCACCGAGAGTGGCCAGGATCGCGTCGGGGCGCTCCTTGTCGATGACCTTCTCCACGAACTCCGGCGTGATCGGCTCGACGTAGGTGGCGTCGGCGAACTCCGGGTCGGTCATGATCGTCGCCGGGTTCGAGTTGACCAGCGACACCCGCAGGCCCTCGGCCCGCAGCACCCGGCACGCCTGCGTGCCGGAGTAGTCGAATTCGCACGCCTGGCCGATGACGATCGGGCCAGAACCGATCACCAGGATGTGCTCGAGATCCTCGCGGCGAGGCATCAGGCTCCTTCCATGAGACCGGCGAAACGGTCGAACAGATATGCGGCGTCGTGGGGGCCTGCGGCGGCCTCCGGGTGGTACTGCACCGAGAAGGCGCGGCCGTCGACCAGCCGGACGCCTTCCACCGTGCCGTCGTTGGCGCAGACGTGGCTCACCTCGGCCGTGCCGAAGGGTGTGTCGAACCGCTCGCCCCGCTCACCTTCCAGCGCGAACCCGTGGTTCTGCGCGGTGATCGAGATCCGGCCGGTCTCGTGCTCCACCACCGGGATGTTGATGCCGCGGTGGCCGAACTTCATCTTGTAGGTGTCCCGGCCGAGCGCGCGGCCGAGGATCTGGTTGCCGAAGCAGATACCGAACAGCGGCAGGCCTTCGCCCAGCACGCCGCGGGTCAGCTCGATCGCGTCGGTCGCGGTGGCGGGGTCACCGGGGCCGTTGGACAGGAAGACGCCGTCGGGTTTCAGTTCGAGGATCCGATCCAGCGTCGTCGAGGACGACACCACGTGCACCCGCATGCCGCGCTGCGCGAACATACGCGGGGTGTTGGTCTTGATCCCGAGGTCGACCGCGACGACGGTGCACCGGTGCTCACCGTCCGGCTCGATCGTGTACAGCGCGTCGGTGCTCACCTCGCCCGCCAGGTCGGCGCCCAGCATCGACGGCTGGCCGTTCACCCTGGCCACCAGCTCGTCGGTGGCCGCGAGGGCGTCGCCGGAGAAGATGCCCGCCTTCATCGAACCGCGGGAGCGCAGGTGGCGCACCAGCGCGCGGGTGTCGATGCCCGCGATGCCGACGACCCGCTGACGCTCCAGTTCCTCCGGCAGCGTGGTGGTGGCGCGCCAGTTCGACGCGCGCCGCGCCGGATCGCGCACCACGTACCCGGCCACCCAGATCTTCGCGGACTCGTCGTCCTCGTCGTTCCAGCCGGTGTTGCCGATCTGCGGCGCGGCCGCGACCACGATCTGGCGGTGGTAGGACGGGTCGGTGAGGGTCTCCTGATACCCGGTCATCGCGGTGCAGAAAACCGCCTCACCGAGCGTCTGGCCCACGGCGCCGTAGGCGCGGCCGCGGAAAACCCGGCCGTCCTCCAGCACGAGTGCCGCGTCCGTCCCCGCCCTGCTCCCGCCCGTGTCCGTCCCCGCCCTGCTCCCGCCCGTGTCCGTCCCCGCCCTGCTCCCGCCCGTGTCCGTCCCCGCCCTGCTCCCGCCCGTGTCCGTCCCCGCCCTGCTCCCGCCCGTGTCCGTCCCCGCCCTGCTCCCGCCCGTGTCCGTCCCCGCCCTGCTCCCGCCCGTGTCGACTGTCATCCCTCGTCATCTCCCGTCATCGTCCCGCTCTGATCCGCCGCGGTAAGCCCGCGCCAAGCCGGGTAGACCGACTTGTCGTCGCCGCGGAAACCCGTATCGATCTCGGTTCCGGTCGGCAGCTTCCAGCGAATGACCAGCACACCATCTTCCGTCATCACTTTGCCCGCGTGTCCGCGTTCGGTGCGCACCGCGGTGATGGATTCCTGTGGAATCCAGATCACGGTCGCGCCGTCGCGTTCGAGCAGAATCCCCCGTTCGAACCGCGTGAGTTCCGCGGTGGCCCGGAAACCCAGGTCACCGACCGTGATCCGGTCCTGCCAGCTGGGCGCGATCGTGCTGCCCAGGTAGAGGCCGGTGGTCGGCTCCAGCACCTGCGCGCCGAGTTCGGCAGGCACGGCAGGCAACGTGCCGATGCGCTCAGCCTGACGCGCGGCGCGGTTGCGCCAGCCCCGGTACATCAGCCAGAGGCAGGCCACGAACAGGACCAGCAGCCCGACGACCCACAGCGTTCTCTCCACTCAAGAACCTCCTCGAACACCGCGCTCGTTCATCTACGCCTCCGCCCGGTTGCCCAGCGCCTTGCCGTCGCGGGCGGTGACCCGGCCGCGCAGCAACGTCGCCGTCACCCGCGCCGGGAAGGTCATCGCCTCGAACGGGGTGTTGTTCGCGATGCTGGCCAGTTCCGTTCCGCGCACCGTCCAGCTCGCCTTCGGGTCGACCAGCGTCAAATTCGCCGGCTCGCCGACCTCGAGCGGCCTGCCGTGCTCGTCCAAGCCGACGATCGCCGCCGGACGCTCACTCATGACGCGGGCGACGCCGCGCCAGTCCAGCAGCCCGGGCTCGACCATGGTCCGCACGATGATCGACAGCGCTGTCTCCAGGCCGAGCATGCCGGGCCGGGCCGCGGCGAACTCGCAGCACTTGTCCTGCTCCGCGTGCGGAGCGTGGTCGGTGGCGACGCAGTCGATGATCCCCTCCGCCAGCGCTTGCCGCAGCGCCGCGGCATCGGACGCCTCGCGCAGCGGCGGGTTGACCTTGTTGACCGCGTCGTAGGTCTCCAGCCGGGAGTCGTCCAGCAGCAGGTGGTGCGGGGTGACCTCGGCGGTGATGGCGATGCCCTGCGACTTCGCCCATTTCACCAGCTCCACGGTGCCCGCGGTGGAAGCGTGGCAGATGTGCACCCGGGCGCCCGCGTCGCGCGCCAGCAGAGCGTCACGCGCCACGATGGACTCCTCCGCCGCGCGCGGCCAGCCGGCCAAGCCCAGCCGGGCAGCGGTCGGCCCCTCGTGCGCGATCGCGCCCTTGGTCAGTCGCGGCTCCTCGGCATGCTGGGCGATCAGGACGCCGAGCGAGTTGGCGTACTCCAGGGCGCGGCGCATGATCAGCGGGTCGTAGACGCAGTGACCGTCGTCGGAGAACATGCGCACCGCGCCGACGCCCGCCGCCATCGTCCCCATCTCGGCGAGTTGCTTGCCTTCCAGACCGACGGTGACCGCGCCGACCGGGTACACATCGACCAGGCCGACCTCCCGGCCGCGGCGCCATACGTGGTCGGTGACGACCACCGAGTCGGCGACCGGGCTGGTGTTGGCCATCGCGAACACCGCGGTGTAGCCGCCGAGCGCGGCCGCGGCGGATCCGGACTCGATGGTCTCGGTGTCCTCCCGGCCCGGCTCACGCAGATGGGTGTGCAGGTCGACGAAGCCGGGCAGCAGAATCTGCCCCTGCGCGTCGATGATCTCGGCGTCGACCACGTCGAGATCGGCGCCGATCCGGCGGATCTCGCCGTCGGCGACGAGCACGTCGACCGGCTCGCCTTCGCCGTACAGCAGCGCGCCCTTGATCAGAACGGGCGTGTTCGCACTCATGCTGTGTCCTTTCCGGCACGAGCGGGGACCTGCGTGGTCACGCTCCGCTGCCTCCTCCGGCCCTGACCGCTCATGCCGGGTCCCTCTCCGGCACGAGCGGGGACCTGCGTGGTCACGCTCCGCTGCCTCCTCCGGCCCCGACCGCTCATGCCACTGCCTCCTGTGTGCCGACGAGCAGGCGGAACAGGACCGCCATGCGCATGTGCACACCGTTGGTGACCTGTTGCAGCACCGCGGCTTTCGGGGAGTCCGCGACCGAGGACGCGATCTCCATGCCGCGCAGCATCGGGCCGGGGTGCAGCACGACGGCGTGGTCCTCCAGCAGGGCCAACCTACGCTCGGACAGTCCATAGGTGATCGCGTACTCGCGGGCCGACGGGAAGAACCCGCCGTTCATCCGCTCGGCTTGCACACGCAGCATCAGCACCGCGTCGGCGCCGATCAGTTCGGCGTCCAGATGATGTGACACGCGGGCCGGCCAGGTCTCGACGCCGACCGGCATGAGCGTGCGGGGCGCGACCAGCACGACTTCCGCGCCGAGGGTGGCCAGCAGGAAGACATTGGACCGCGCTACCCGGCTGTGCAGGATGTCGCCGACGATCACGACGCGCTTGCCCTCGATGTCGCCGAGCCGCTGCCGGAGGGTCAGCGCGTCCAACAGGGCCTGAGTCGGGTGCTCGTGCGTCCCGTCGCCCGCGTTGACGACCGCCGGGCCGGAGTTGTGCCCTGCCGCGACCGCCCACTCGTCCATCCAGCGTGCGATCTGGTGTGCGGCGCCGGAGGCCGGGTGCCGCACGATCAGCGCGTCGGCTCCGGCAGCGTGCAAGGTCAGCGCGGTGTCGCGCAGCGACTCCCCCTTGGCGACCGACGAGCTGCTCGCGCTCACGTTGATCACGTCCGCGCTCATCCATTTGCCCGCGACTTCGAACGACACTCTGGTCCGGGTGGAGTTCTCGTAGAAGACCGTCATCACGGTGCGCCCGCGCAGCGTGGGCAGCTTGTGCACCTCACGGCCGAGCAGGGCCTGTTCGAACCGTTCGGCCTCGTCGAGCAGTTCGGTCGCGGCGGCGCGATCGAGCGCGGCGACCGACAGCAGATGCCTCACCGGCGTACCTCCCGTCGCGAGGCGGCGTGCGTCGGATTCATCACGCCTCCTCCTGGTGCAGGTAGACGCCGTCGCGGCCGTCGTGTTCGGTCAGCAGCACCGAGATGTCCTCGGATCGGCTGGTCGGCACGTTCTTGCCCACATAGTCGGCGCGGATCGGCAGTTCGCGATGGCCGCGGTCGATGAGCACCGCCAGCTGCACCGCGCGGGGGCGGCCCAGATCACGCAGGCCGTCGAGCGCGGAGCGGACGGTACGACCGGAGAACAGGACGTCGTCGACGAGAACCACCAGCGCGTCATCGATGCCGCCGTCCGGGACGGAGGTGCGTTCCAGCGGCCGGTGCGGCCGGCTACGCAGATCGTCGCGGTAGAGGGTGATGTCGAGCGAGCCCAGAGCCGGGCGGACGCCGGAGAATTCCTCGATCTTCTCGGTGAGCCGCGCGGCCAAGGTGGTGCCACGGGTGGGAATGCCGATCAGTACTACGCGCGGCGCGTCCGGCTCTCCCGCGTCCAACGCGGTCTTCTCGATGATCTGGTGCGCGATGCGCGCGATGGTCCGCCCGACATCCGAAGCCGACAACAGCTCCCGCCCCACCGCCACCCATTCCGGGGTGTGTCGCTGCGATGTCTCGGCAGCGCCGCCGGACTTGGCGGCCCGTTCTTCGGGCACGGCCATGCCGACCTCCTTCCCCGCCTCACCGGACGGTCCGTTAAAGGATGTCTTACGGCAAGCAGCGTAGCAGCGCCGCAACCCCCGGTTTCACCAGGCATATCCCGCTGTGAGCGGGGCCACTGCAGCCCAGCGGACGCGGACGCCGCTCCAAGCGCACCGCGCGGACCCGTCCGGTCGGCCACGCCGACAGCCGGACGAAGCTCCCGACAATCCTGACCGAAATCCGCTAGCACGTATGTTCGATCAGCGGTACGCTCCCCTCATGTCCACACCGCTCCAGGGATCGCTGCTCGACGGATTCGGTGATACCGAATTCGCGCCGCTTCGCGATGCGCGCCGGACGGTGCTCGACCACGGAGCCTGGGTGGATCTGCTGCCTGGTTGGCTTTCGGGCGCGGACGCGCTGTTCGACCGACTGGTCACCTGCGTGCCTTGGAAAGCGGAGCGCAGGCCGATGTACGACCGCGTGGTCGACGTGCCCCGGCTACTGCGGTTCTACGCGGAGCACGAACCACTGCCGGATCCGGCCCTGGCCGACGCCCGCGCGGCGCTGAGCGACCACTATCGTCACGAGCTCGGCGAACCGTTCCGCACCGCAGGCCTGTGCTATTACCGGGACGGGCGCGACAGCGTCGCCTGGCACGGCGACAACATCGGCCGCGGCGCCACCCACGACACGATGGTCGCGATCGTGTCGGTCGGGGCGCCGAGGGCGCTGCTGCTACGCCCCCGTGGTGGTGGGGCGAGCATCAAATACGTTGTGGGCCATGGCGATCTGCTGGTCATGGGCGGCTCCTGCCAGCGCACATGGGAGCACGCGATACCGAAGACACGCAAACCCACCGGCCCACGGATCAGCATCCAGTACCGCCCGCGCGGCGTCCGCTGACGCCGTGCCCGCACTGTGCTCCACCCGACAGCGCGCCGGCTTGACCTGAACCGCCGTTGAGGTCGGAAGCTCGTCGGCATGAGTACGACAGCTTCCACACCGCCCCTGGTCGAGGACACAACGGTCGACCACACCGACGACATCGCCGCGATCCGGCAGATCGTGGCCAACGCGGAGGCGGGTTTCAACGCCAACGACGCCGCGCTGCTGTCCGCCGATTTCACCGCCAACGCCGCCGTCGTCAACGCGATGGGCACGCTGATCACCGGATTCGAGGCGCTGCTCGACGCGAACCGCCGAGGTCTGGCGGGATTCCTGAAAGACCAGTACGCGCGCTACGAGATCGCCGACATCACGTTTCTACGACCGGACGTCGCGATCGCGCACAAGCGGGCATGGGCGACGACGGCCGACGGAGAACTGCTCGACAACGACCATGCCATGATCGCGCTCTACGTGCTCGTCAAGCAGGGCGATCGCTGGTACACCGCCGCCCGGCAGAACACTTTGGTGCCCGCAGCCGAATGATCCGCCGACCGGCGCGTGTCACCCGGGCCGGTTAGCCTGGCATCATGAGCAATCCAGGGGCGGGGGTCTTGGCCGTGATGCCGCTGCACACGATCAGCGAAGTCTACGGCGTGGCCGGGCTGCAGGAACGATTACTGCTGGAAATCGCCGAGCTGCCCGACACGCCGCGCTTGACCGCGGCGCTGGATCTCGCGGCCGACCTGCATCGTGACGATCGTTACGGCCGCGAGCCGTACCTCAGTCATCTACTGCGCGTGACGATTCGGATCATCAGCCACTACGAGGTCAAGGACCCGGACGTGGTCGCGGCGGGCCTGCTGCACGACTCGGTCGAGGACCACGCCGCCGAGCTGGCCGCCGACCGCCCCGGCCCGACCGTCGACGCCGCTCTCGGCGCGCTCACCGACCGGTTCGGTGAACGAGTGGCCGATCTCGTCGCAGCGGTGACCAATCCCGAACCGGATCCGGCGCGCGACCGGCAGGCACAGTACCGCGAGCACGTCGCGACCAACCTGGACCGCGACCCATGGGCCCGGGTGATCAAGCTCTCCGACTTCACCGACAACGGCGTAGGCATCCTTTACGCCACCGGTCCCGCAATGGGCAAACTCGCCGCCAAATACCGTCCGCTCACCGCCGTGTACCGCGACCTGGTCACCCGGCCGGACACGCCGCTGGCCGACCACGTCCGGCAGCACATTCTAGATCAGCTCGACCGCGCGGACGAGCGGTTCGAGGCGATCCTGTCGCGCGACTGATCGCCGGGCGGGTCGGCGACGCGACTGTGCCTGCGGCACAGAAGTATCGGCGCCAACCCGCACCCTTCCAGGAAGCGGTGAGTGGTCACGGCGCGCGCAGCACCGACTCGACCAGCTCGCGCACCGCCGCCAGCAACCGGTCGGTCCGACCCGCCCGCACCATGCTCGACACCAACTCGGCGCTCAGCGCCCCCAGCAGCAGCCGCCCGACCACTTCGGCATCCAGGTCAGGGCGGGCTTCGCGCAGCAACGTGGTGATGTGGTTGTCCCAGAACGCGTGGAACTCGGCGGTCCGCGGATGCGGCGGCTCGGTGCGATAAACGGCCATCAGCTCGGAGTTGTCGATCACCAGCCGGGCCATCGCGTCGAAGTAGGCGATCAGGCGCGCATCGGCGGGCGCGCCGGGGCCGAGCGGCGGCGGGCCGCTGCTGATCGCGTCCATGAGCGTCAGCGCGCTCTGCGCCACCATCTCGTGCAAGAGCCCGGCGCGGCTGCCGAAGCGATGGAAGATCGTGCCCTTACCCACTCCGGCGGCGGCCGCGACGCGATCCATCGTGATCGCCTCGGCGCCGTGCTCGGCGAGCAGCGCGAAGGTGGCATCCAGGATCGCCTGCCGGTTACGTGCCGCGTCCGCCCGTTCCCTGGGCCGTTCCTCGCCCATCGCACCCGCTTTCTAGACAAGTTGACCGACGGTCCATATCATCGAGGGGCTAATTGGACCGACAGTCAACTTATGGAGTTAGTGATGCGGGCAATCGTAATGACGGCACAGGGCAGCCCGGACGTGCTGGTGGCCCAGGAGGTCCCGACGCCGCGGGCGGCGGCGGACGAGGTGGTGATCCGCGCCGAGGCGATTCCGGTGCTGTTCCCGGAGACCAAACTGCGTTCCGGCGAGTTCCCGATCGGTGCGCCGCTGCCGCTGGTCTTCGGTTTCCAGGCCGCGGGAGTCGTCACCGAGGTCGGCACGCATGTCGATCCGGCGCTGACCGGGCGACGTGTCGTCGTGTCCACCAATGGTTCCGGCGCCTACGCCGAATTCGTCGCCGCTGCGGCTGATTCCGTGACGCTCATCCCGGACGGCCTGTCCTCGGTGGACGCGGCGGCGGTACTGATGAACGGTTCGGTGGCGATCCCATTGCTGGAGACCGCCGCGCTGACCGGGGCCGAGACCGTCCTGATCGAGGCGGCCGCCACCGGCGTCGGCAGCGCCCTGACCCAGCTCGCCAAAGAATTCGGGGCGGGTCGCGTCATCGGCACGGCCGGTGGTCCCGACAAGGCCGCCCATGCCCGCGAGCTGGGAGCCGACGAGGTGATCGACCACAACGACCCGGCGTGGACCACGCGGTTGCGCGAGGCACTCGGCGGCGCAACGGTGGACGTGGTGTTCGACTCGATAGGTGGTGACAGCTCGTCGGGCCTGCTCGATCTCATGACGCCGTTGCGCGGTCGGCTGCTCGGTTACGGGTGGTTGTCCGGAGAACCCGCGCGGATAACGGCGACCGACCTGATCATGCGTGGACTCACCTTCACCGGCTGCGCGGGACCGGCCTGGTCGAACCGAGTCGCCCAGGCGGGTAGCACCGTTCTGGCCCGAGCAGCGGCGGGTGGGCTCGACGCGCTGGTCGAGGCGGTGCTGCCGCTGGACCAGGCGAGCCACGCGCACCGGCTGCTGGAGGATCGGGCGCCGCTGGGCAAAATAGTGCTGAGCCCATGTCCGATCATGTCGTGAGCAGCACGAGGCCGACGGGACCGTGGCTAGGGTGGGTGGCGTGCGGACTTCCCCGGAAACCCATGTCGGCTCCGCGAACGCGCTCACCGGACGGTGGTGCGCGGCGGTGGGCGAGCGAGACTTCGTGGTGTCGGGGGCCGGCGTCTGGCCACTGCTGGCCTTGCTCGCCTCCGCGGCGGACGGTCCGGCGCGGGATGAATTGGCGTCAGCGATCGGAGTGCCCGCGGCGGAGGGGCTAGACGGAGCGCTCCGGTTGCTGCGCGATCTCGAGCACGCGGAAGCGACGTCGGCGGCGCTCGGCGTGTGGGTGCGTCGCGATCTTCCGCTGCGCGAGGCGTGGTCGCGGGCGCTCCCCGACGGCGTTCTCGCACGGTTGGCAGGGCAGGCCGAGCTCGACAGCTGGGCGGCCCGGCACACCGCCGGCCTCATCGAGCGGTTCCCGCTCACTGTCGATCCCGACACGTTGCTGGTGCTCGCCACCGCGCTGGTCGCGAAGACCAAATGGCACGTGCCTTTCGAGGTCGGGACGCTGGCACCGAACGAAGGTCCGTGGCAGGGACATCGCGGGCCCGGGTTGACTCGCACGAGCACCGACCTGACGAAGGCCGCGATTCTGGACGCACCGGAACCGATCACGCGCGTCGTCGTCGAGGGCGTCGCCGACCTCGACGTCCACCTTCTGCTCGGCACCGGAACACCCGGCGCCGTGCTCGGCACGGGACTTGCGGCGTTGTCCGGCAACGCGCCGATCCGCACCGGCCTGCCGGTCGGGACCGTGGGGCCGGGACTGACCGTACGCACCGAGCCGGTGCTGTCCGGCAGCGGTCAGCTACGGGTCCGGCTTCCTCCCTTCGAGATCCGATCCACCCACGACCTGCTCGGCGGATCCGACTTGTTCGGCTTGGCCGCCGCGACCGACTGCGGCCGCGGCCATTTTCCGGCGATCTCGCCTTTCCCCCTCTGCGTCGGCCAAGGAGCACAAGAGGTGCTCGCCCGGTTCAGCCACGAAGGTTTCGAGGCCGCCGCCGTCACGGCCTTCGCGTTGCGTGCGGCGGCAGCGGCACTGCGGCGCAACCACGCGCCCGTCGTCTCGGTGAGCTTCGACCGCCCCTTCGGATTCATCGCCGTACACCGCCCGACAGGTCTCGCGATCGTCGCAGGATGGATCGCCACTCCTCCCACCTCCACACCATTCGCCCCAGCCTGACCGCTCCGAGCGGAACCCGAGAAAGCCGACGGCGTCACCTACCGCCGGGCGAAGTATGGAGCGTGCTCCGGCAAGACGCCGCGGGCGAGCAAGAACGGCGGGACGCTGCGCAGGACGGGGATCCGGCGCAGGGCGCGGATCGGCAGCGGTGCTCGGGGAGCACGTGCGATGTCGATTCGTCCGTCGAGAGCGGGAGCTATGGCCCTGGCGTGCAGCAGCCGCTGTATGCCCTGCGTCACGACGGTCGGAAATCTGCGCCGCCGCTGGACCTTCGCCAGGTCCCTGGTACCGAGCGTGCCCGAAAGCAGCCGCGGGGCCAGAATTCGGGCCGCGGCGACGGCGTCCTGGACGGCCAGGTTGATGCCGACGCCACCGGCCGGGGACATGGCGTGGGCGGCGTCGCCGAGACAGAGCAGACCGTTGGTGTACCACTTGGTCAGCCGGTCGAGTTCGACCTCGAGCAGCTTGACCTCGTCCCAGCTGGTCAGGGCGTCGACCCGGTCGTGCAGCCAGGGCGCGGCCTCGGCCAGGCCGCGCATGATGTCCTCGACCGGCCTGCGGCGGGCGGATTCGTCGGCGCCCTTGGCGATCAGGGTCGCGCACTGCCAGTAGTCGCCGCGGTCGAGCAGGACCGCGACCCGCCGGGCGGTGACGATGGGCAGCGCGCCCGCCGGGTCGATCCCGGTGCGTGGCAGGCGGAACCACCAGACGTCCATCGGCGTGGGCCATTCGCGGGTCGGCAGTCCCGCGGCGCGGCGCAGCAGCGAGCCGCGTCCGTCGCAGGCGACGGTGAGGTCGGCTTCCATCGAACCGGTCGTGCCGTCGGCGCTGCGGTAGACCACGCCGCCGACCCTGCCGTCGACCCAGATCAGGTCGGTGGCTTCGGTGTTCATCCGCAGCCGGAAGGTCGACTCGGCTTGCGCGGCACGCGCTAGCAGGTCCAGCAGGTCCCACTGCGGGACCATGGCGACGTACTTGTGCTTGCCGGGCAGGTTCTTCAGCGTCGCGAGGGTCTGCAAGCCCCCCGCTATCGGCAGTTGTACCTGATCCACCTTGCGCGCGTTCAGTTTCGCGAATTCCGCGCCGAGGCCCAGTTCGTCGAGCAGGTCGAGGGTGGTGGGATGCACGGTGTCGCCGCGGAAGTCGCGTAGGAAGTCCTTGTGCTTCTCCAGCACCGTGACCTCGACACCGGCTCGCGCGAGCAGCAGCCCGAGCACCATTCCGGCCGGCCCGCCACCAACCACCAGGCATGTCGTGCGTTCCATCGACTGTGTCTCCCTCGGTCGCCGCATCGCCGCAAGGTGTCGCCTGTTTGCGCGAATCCTAGTGTGGCGGGCGAAGCACCGGACCGGATCGGCGATGGCCGACCGATTCCACGGCGGACCTCAGCCGATATCCCTGTGCAGCACGAAGAAGTACGGTTCGGTCATGCCGCGCAGGTCCATCACGCCGAGCAAGGTGTGCTCGTCGGCGCGCCGGAAGTGATCGATGATCGGCAGGTGGTCGTAGACCATCGCGGCACTGGTCACGCCGCGGTATTCGATCTCGCGCAGACGCGCCGTGGGCTTGTTCGTGCGCAGCGCGGGGCGCACGACCGGCAGCATCTTGCGCACGGCACGCACTCCGGGCAGCGGCACCTTCCCCGCCAGCGAAAGAGGGACCCGGCGCGGGTCGATCGGAAATACCGTGCCGCCCGAGGTGAACAGCAGCGGATGCACACTGTCCGAGCCGTCGAACTGCTTGCCGTACCAGCCCGAAGCCACCAGGACGCCATCCATCGGGTGCCCGGTGGGCAGTTCCTCGCCCCGCCAGCGGCCCGTCGTGATCTCCTCGACCCGCGCTGCGGGGAGGCGGTCGAACAGAGCCCACGCCTCCTGCGCGGTGTGGACATCCGTCATGGTCAGCTCGTTCGCGGCCATCTCTCCTACTTCCTCACCGAGGCAACGTTGCGATAGACACCCTATCTGTCTCTCAGAGGAACGCGTCCAGCGGCGGCCTGCGGGGCTTCGTCCCGGTGTTCAGTAGGTCGCCATGAGATAGATGCCGACGATGATCATCACGCAGGCGGCGACGCGCTTGGGGTTCACCGCGCGCCGCGGGAATCCCATCAGCCCGAAGTGGTCGATGGCAAGGGCGCCGAACATCTGTCCGGCGATGATCAGCGCATTGAAGGTGCCCGCTCCGACATCGGACGCCACGGAGATCATCGCCAGGATCGCCGCACCGCCCAGCAGACCGCCGAACGGCGCCCACCGGGGCATAGTCCGGATGTCGGCCCGCGTCGGCCAAGGCCGGTTGGAGGAGACGGCCAGCGCCACCGCGAGGAAGATCGCGAAGCCGGTGAACGCCACGGCGTAGGAGATCACGCCACACAGCCAGACGTTCTTCAACGCCAGCTTCAAGGAGTTCTGACAGCCCGCTTCCACGGAGCGCAGTGCGCCGCCGACCAGGATGAACACGAAGATGAGTGCCGTCGTGACACGCGGCAGGGTGGTACGGGTTTCGGCGGTGCGAACCGTCATCGGGAACCCTCCGGAGGGGTGCGAGAAGTGGATGGCTGACCGGCAGCTGAGGTAGATCTCGTCGTCAGGTCACGCTGGCCGTGCGCTCGCCTTCTGCGGGTTCGTCGGTCATCAGGTAGATCGCGAGTGTGATCAACCCGCAGGCCAGCAAACGGGGAAGGCTGGCGGATCGCTCCTCGAATCCCATGAGTCCGAAGTGATCCATGATCACGGCGACCACCATTTCGCCGATGATCACGAGCGCGCTGAACGTCGCCACGCCGACGTACCGGGCTACGGCGATCATGCCCATCACCGCCGCGCCGCCCAGCAGGCCGCCGAACGGCGCCCACCACGGCATGTTCCGCACGTCATCGAGGCTCGGCCACGGCGTCTTCGACGATACGGCGAGGAAGATCAAAAATCCGGTCAGCGCAACGGCATACGAGATCACCGCGCACAGCCACATATTCCGCATGTGGTTCATCAGCGTGTTCTGACAGCCGGCTTCTGCCGACCGTAAGGCGCCTCCGACCAGTATGAACAGGAATACCAGTCCGACGACGATGGTCATGAGCAAACACATCCTTGGCTTGGCGGCGGACGAACACCGAGATCGCCTCGGACACAATGGTTTCGCTCCGGCGATAGGGCCGGTACGGTGTCCGAGCCGACGTCCGACCGCTGTGACCCGGATAACGTACCATCGTCTAACGGCACGTTCAACGGGTTGTCGCCGCCCTTCCATCGCACAGTAAGGCCCGCACCGACAGGGAAGGGATATGGAGGAAAGGCTGCCATGATGGCACTCGTGCCCGATCTGGTCGATTCTTCCCCTCGGAACCCGTCCACGGCCGCCGCGGCCACACCGACGTCCGGGCGGAGAGTGCGGCTGAGCGTCCTGGACCGGGTTCGTCTCTCCTTACTGGCGGCCGGTCTGCTGTGTGTACTCACCGGCCTGCTCCCCCGCGACGAAGCCGAGGCGAATATGCGACGCGTCGCCCCGTTGCTGCTGTTTCTCGCCAGCGTGATCGTGCTGGCCGAACTCACCAGACGAGCCAGGGTTTTCGACGTCATCGCCCATCGCCTCGCGATCCTCGGTCGAGGCCACTACCCGGCACTGTTCGGCCTCTGCGTACTGTTCGCCTCCGCCACGACGATTCTGTTGAACCTCGACACCACCGCGGTACTGATCGCCCCGGTCATGCTGGCACTCGCGGCGCCTGCCCGGATTCCGCCGCTCCCTCTGGCCATGACCACCCTCTGGCTGGCCAACACCGCGAGCCTGCTGCTGCCGGTCTCCAATCTCACCAACCTGCTCGCCGCCGATCGGGTGGCGCTGACCTCGACCGAGTTCGCAGCGAAGATGTGGGCGCCCCAACTGGTTTCGATCGTCGCGACCATGGTGTGCCTGTGGGTGTGGTACTGGCGGCGCGGACAGCGGGAAACCGAGCGCTATGTGCCCCCCGAGCCGATCCGCCCCGCGAACTTCCGAGAGCGCTCGCTATTGTTCGTCACCGCGGGGGCCTGTCTGCTGTTCATCGTCGCCATCCCCATGGTCGGCGACCGGATCGGTATCGCGGCGACACTCGCGGCGCTCATCGCGGTGGCGGCGTTCGCCGTCTTCGACCGCAGCGCCTTGCGGCTGTCGCTCATCCCCTGGCGGCTGCTCGTGTTCGTGGTCGGCTTGTTCCTGGTGGTGCCCACGCTGAGCCGATTCGGCTTGGCCGATGCGATGCACGCTGTGATCGGCACCGACCCGGGTGCCTCCGGCGCGTTCCGGGCCGCCGCCGCGGGCGCGACCCTGTCCAATATCGCCAACAACTTGCCGGCCTACACCGCGGGCGAGGCGGTGATTCCCGCGCAGAACGGCGATCAGCTTCTCGCGTTGTTGATCGGCACCGATGTGGGCTCGATCGTCACGCCCTGGGCTTCGCTTGCCACGTTGCTGTGCTTGGAGTTCTGCCGCACGCACGACGTGCGGGTACCCATGCGGCGTTTTGTCCTGACCGGCCTCGTCCTCGCGGTGGTCGCCACCGCAGGGGCGGTGGCGGCGCTGTTGATCTGGGGTTAGCCGTCGAGACCGCCGACGAGGCGCGTCTGTGAACAGGGCCACTTCCGAATCTCTGGGACCGACTCCCGCTTGACCTCGAGTGCGGTCGAGGTCAGAGGATCCGAACGAGGCAGGATCGAAAAGCTCGTCTCGATCCGATCTCAGAACGCGGAGTCACTCCGGCTCTGTTGGGCTCCCGCTGGTCATCCGTACACCCACCAGCGGGAGTTTCGAGCCTTCTGCCGGAATCGGGGGAGAGTCCGAGAATTCGAGGCACAGAGACGAACTCAGTCCACTGCGGTGATTTCCCACTCGTAGACGCTGAGTTCGGAGGCCCCGGTGGTGTGCACGGGATCGGTGAAAACGATTTCCCGGGCGGCGTCGAGGTTTTCGGCGTAGATCACGTACGCGCCGCCGGTGCCGTCGGTGAAACGGCCGCTCTCCTGCAATTGTCCCCAGTCGTGCAGTGTCTTCAGGAACTGCCGGTGCGGCTCGATCACGGCGGCGTCGAAACGCGGAGTACGCATCGCCATCACGAGATACCTGTTCACGGTTCGGGCTCCGGACGGGGCGCCCTCGTCGCCGCCGCGGCGGCGCGCACCTGCGGCGCCACCAGGACGACCTGGCCCAGCACGCCGTTGAGGAAGGACGGGGAGTCGTCGGTGGACAGCTCCTTGGCCAGCTCGACCGCCTCGTCCACGGCGACGACCGGAGGGACGTCGCTCGCGTGGAACAGCTCCCAGACCGCGATGCGCAGAATCGCGCGATCCACGGCCGGGAGGCGCGAGAGTGTCCAATCCTGCAGATACGACTCGATGGTGCCGTCGACCCGGTCGAGGTCGTCGGCGACGCCCTCGACCAAGGTGCGGGTGTAGGCGTGCACCGGCGCGACCGACTGGTCGCGGGCGGCCAGCTCGGCGCGCTCGTCGACCAGGTCGGCTGCGTCGACGTCCCTGGCCTCCGCCTCGAACAGCAGGTCGACCGCCCGGCGGCGGGCCTTGTGCCGCGCGCCGAGCTTCTTGTACGTGGACTTCTTGTCCACGGGCTGTTCAGCCACGGTCACATCATCCCGGAATCGGCCGGCCGCGGTATCAGGCGTTGACCCGGCCGAGGTAGCTGCCGTCGCGCGAGTCGATACGCAGCTTGTCGCCGGTGTTGATGAACAGGGGGACCTGCACCTCGGCGCCCGTCTCCAAGGTGGCGGGCTTGGTGCCGCCGGTGGAGCGGTCACCCTGCAGCCCGATGTCGGTGTGCTGGACCACGAGCTCGATCGAGACCGGGAGCTCGACGTACAGCGGCGCGCCCTCGTGCATCGAGACCTGCACGGTCATGTTCTCCAGCAGGAAGCGGGCGCCGTCACCGATGGTGGCCTCGGAGATGGAGATCTGGTCGAAGGTCTCGCCGTCCATGAAGACGTAGTCGGAGCCGTCGTGGTAGAGGTAGGTCATGTCGCGGCGGTCGACGGTCGCGGTCTCCACCTTCACACCGGCGTTGAAGGTCTTGTCGACCACCTTGCCGGACACGACGTTCTTCAGCTTGGTCCGCACGAACGCGGGGCCCTTGCCCGGCTTGACGTGCTGGAATTCGATGATCTGCTGGAGCTGACCGTCGATCTTCAGCACAAGGCCGTTCTTGAAGTCGCTGGTGTCCGCCACTGTCTTCGGATCTCCTCGTTCTACCGCTTGGTCTCGGGCAGACCGGCGTCAGTCGACGACGGTCAGGTCTTTGCTGGTGTGGGTGAGCAACTCCGGGCCCCCTTCGCGCACCACGAGCGTGTCCTCGATCCGGACCCCGCCGCGGCCGGGAAAGTACACACCTGGTTCGACGGTCACCGCCACGCCAGTCAGAAGTGTACCGGTTCCGGTTTTCGCGATTCCGGGTGCTTCGTGGATCTGCAGACCGACCCCGTGGCCGAGACCGTGCACGAACAACTTGCCGTGCCCGGCGGCCTCGATCACCGCCCGCGACGCGGCGTCCACGTCCGCCACCGGAACCCCTGGCCGCAGCGCCTCGCGCCCGGCGCGCTGGGCCTCGGCGACCAGGGCGTACACCTCGCGCTGCCAGTCGGTCGGCGTGCCCAGCACGAAGGTGCGGGTCATGTCGGAGTGGTAGCCGCCGACCACCGCGCCGAAGTCCAGCTTGACGAAATCACCGGCGGCCAACACGGCTTCGGTCGGACGATGGTGCGGGACAGCCGAATTCGCTCCGGTCGCCACGATGGTCTCGAACGACACCGCTTCCGCGCCGTGCTCGAACATGGCCCACTCCAGATCCCTGGCCACCTGGCGCTCGGTGCGGCCGGGACGCAGTCCGCCACGCTCGAGCAGCGCGGCCAGACCGGCATCACCCGCCGCGCAGGCCGCGCGCAACTGTTCCACTTCGTAGGCGTCCTTGACCATGCGCAACTGCTCGACCAGGCCGGGAGAAGCGACGAACTCCAGGCCGGTGCGCTGTTCGAGGAAGCCGCGGTGCTGGTCGACGGTGACGACGTGACTTTCGAAACCCACCCGGCCGACCTGCCACTCCCCTGCCAACTGCACGATCCGCCGCGCGGTAGCCCGCGCGATCTCCGCGCGCAGGTCGGGGACCTGCTCGGCGACCTGGGTTCGATACCGGCCGTCGGTGCCGATCACGCTGCGCTCCTCGGCGGTGCGCGTGTCCCAGGAGTGCACCAGCAGCGCCGCGTTCGAGCCGGTGAACCCGGTCAGATATCTGATGTTCACCAGATCGGTGACCAGCAGGGCGTCCACCCTGTTCTCCACCAGCAGGCTGCGTAGCGCAGCCCGCCGCGCCGCGTAGTCCGGCACATGACCCTGGTGATCAGCACACATGTGTCAAAACTACCGCCGACACACCTCCGGCCGACAGGCAACACATACCCAGCGCGCCGCGCGTCGTCGTCGTCGAAGCGCATGGAAACGCGCTAATACTCTGGCGCTCAGGATGTTTCGTCTTCCGGACGACTGCTGAACAGTCACCTGTTCACATTCGATCGCGTTGTACACATTCCGGGCAGCGACAGCTTTCCCGCGCCGCGGACGGGCGAGAGTGGAGCCATGACTCCTCTCGCGGGCGGCGTGCTCACCGTGTGGTGCGCGGCCCTGACAGTGTTCGACCTACGTGAACGGCGGCTACCGAACGGACTGACCGGTTCGGGGATGGTGGCGATCCTCGGATATGCGCAGATCACAGGGCAATTCGCCGACGCGCTGCTGGGCGCACTGCTGCTGTCGGCGCCGTACCTGCTGGTGCACCTCGTCGCGCCCCCCGCGCTGGGCGCGGGGGACGTCAAGCTCGCGGTGACGCTGGGCGGGGCGGCCGCGCTCGGCGGCGCGCAGACGTGGGTGTCGGCGGCGATCGGAGCACCGGCGCTCACGGCATGCGGGGCCGTCGGCGTGCTGACGTGCCGGATGCTTTTCCTCCGCGACGAGCCCGGCAACCATGCGGTCACCGTGCCGCACGGTCCCGCGATGTGCCTGGCGACATTGCTCGCCTTGCTGTCGTCGACCTTGGATTCGACCTGAGGCGGGCAGTTGCCGCACAGCGAACCCGCCGCGCGCCATCGACCGGACGGCGAACCCAGCAAATATGCCGCAATTCATCGGTAGCATCAATGGCGAGCCACGACTTTCCCGAGCAGCCGCCGGAACCGCGCTCGCGTGCGGCACCTCGGCGATCGCCACCGCGAGTGCGCCAGACCAGCGATGCAGCGAGAAGGAGCCGCCGAGTGAATCCGAGGCATCCGTCGCGGAAGCCGATCGTGGTGGGAACCGACGGTTCCGCCGAGTCGATGGTCGCGGTGCGCTGGGCCGCGCAGACCGCCGCGCTGCACGACGCGCCCCTGCACATCTCGTTGGTCGTCGAGTCGTCGCTCGGCTCAGACAACGACGATCCGCCGCGGCCCGCGGCGTTGCTGCGGGTGCGCGAAGCGGACGAGGCGATCGAGCGCGCCGCGGACGCCGCCGTAACGGCCGCACATGTGGTGCGCGACATCGCCATCGGCACCGACATCCGCACCGCGCACGTGGCCACCGCCCTGATCGAGCGCTCCCGGAGCGCGGCGATGCTCGTGGTCGGCACCCGCGGCATCGGGCGAGTCCAGCGTGTCCTTCTCGGATCGGTCAGCGCCACCGTCGCCCGGGATGCGGGCTGCCCGGTGGCGGTGGTACCCGCCGAAGCGCCACTGTGGGACCGGGCCGGCACCAGCCCGGTGATCGTCGGGGTGGACGCCTCCACCGACGAGCAGGCGGCGATCGAGGTGGCGGTGACCGAGGCGTCGCTGCGCGGGGTCGAATTGGTGGCCGTGCACACCTGGGGCGAAGTCGAGCCGCTCGCCGCCATCGGCACCGACTGGGCCGCGCTGCGCCGGACCGAGGAAGCGGCGCTGGCCGCGAGCCTGGCGGGTTGGCAGGAACAGTACCCGGAGGTGACCATCCGGCGTGAGGTCGTCCGCAACCGTCCGGAGCGGCGGCTGCTCGAGCGCTCGCGGGACGGACAGCTGCTGGTGGTGGGCAGTCGTGGCCGAGGGACTTTGGGACGGCTGCTGTTCGGCTCCGTCGGTGACGCGTTGCTGCGGTCGGTGGATCGCACCATCGTCATAGCTCGCTGAGCGCGCCGGGTCGCGGTATCCGGCCCTGCCCTGGCGTTCGCGTCGTCACGGCGGGCCACGTTCCCGGGCACCGGCGTCGACATGGGAAGATGAACGACGTGCTGCGTTGGATAACTGCCGGAGAATCCCATGGTCCCGCTCTCGTCGCCCTCCTCGAGGGAATGGTGGCAGGCGTCGAGGTGACGTCGGACGAGATCGCCACGCAGCTGGCCCGCCGCAGGCTGGGATACGGTCGCGGCGCCCGGATGAAGTTCGAGGCCGACAAGGTCACCATCGTCGGCGGCGTGCGGCACGGGCGCACGATGGGCGGCCCGGTAGCCATCGAGGTGGCCAATTCCGAGTGGCCGAAGTGGACCACGGTCATGTCCGCCGACCCGGTCGATCCCGCCGAACTCGCCGACTTGGCCCGCAATGCCCCGCTGACGCGGCCCCGGCCCGGACACGCGGACTACTCCGGCATGCTCAAGTACAACTTCGACGACGCCCGCAACGTGCTCGAGCGCGCCAGCGCCAGGGAGACCGCCGCGCGCGTCGCGGCCGGCACCGTCGCGCGCAATTTCCTGCGCCAGGCATTCGGCGCGGAGGTCGTCTCGCACGTCGTGTCGATCGGAACGGCCCAGAACACCTCGGGGATCGTGCCGACCGCCGCCGACCTCGCCGCGGTGGACGAGAGCCCGGTGCGGGCGTTCGACAAGGACGCCGAAGCCGCGATGATCGCGGAGATCGAGGCGGCCAAGAAGGACGGCGACACCCTCGGCGGGGTGGTCGAGGTGGTCGTGGAGGGACTTCCGGTCGGCCTGGGCTCCTTCACCAGCGGCGAGAACCGGCTCGACTCCCGCCTCGCGGCCGCGCTCATGGGCATCCAGGCCATCAAGGGCGTCGAGGTCGGCGACGGCTTCGAGACCGCGCGCCGCCGCGGCAGCCAGGCACACGACGAGATGCGCCCCGGCCCCGACGGCGTGCTGCGCTCCACCAACCGCGCGGGCGGCCTCGAGGGCGGCATGACCAATGGCGAGGCGTTGCGCGTGCGCGCGGCCATGAAGCCGATCTCCACGGTGCCGCGCGCGCTGTCCACGGTCGACATGACCACCGGCGACGAAGCCGTCGCCATCCATCAGCGTTCGGACGTGTGCGCCGTGCCCGCGGCGGGCGTGGTCGCCGAATCCATGGTGGCGCTGGTCGTGGCGCAGGCCGCGCTGGAGAAGTTCGGCGGCGACTCGCTCACCGAGACGGCCGAGAACATCACCAGCTACATCAAGCGGATCAGCACCCGCCCCCACGTGCCCGCGGACAGTCGGTCGCAATGATCGTGCAGACCGATCCGCGCGCCCCGCGCGTGGTGCTGGTCGGACCGCCGGGGGCGGGGAAGTCCACGATCGGCCGCAAACTCGCCAGGGAACTCGGTGTCGAGCTGTACGACACCGATGCCGGCATCGAGCGGGAGACCGGTCGCACGATCCCGGAGATCTTCGCCGAAGACGGCGAGCCCGAATTCCGCAGGATCGAGGAGCGGGTGGTGCGTCGCGCCGTCCTCGCCGAGCGCGGTGTGGTCTCGCTCGGTGGCGGCGCCGTGCTGTCGGCGAATACCAGAGCCTTGCTGCGCAACCGCACCGTGGTCTATCTGGAGATCAGTGTGGCCGAAGGCCTTCGGCGCACGGGGGCGAGCACTCAGCGCCCCTTGCTCAACGGCGCCGACCCCAGCGCGAAGTACCGGGAGCTGATGCGCACCCGCCGTCCGCTCTACCGGGAGGTGGCCACCGTGCGGGTCCGCACCGACGGCCGCAGCCCCGGCCGGGTGGTGCGCATGATCATGACCAAACTGGGCATGGAGCCGGTGGAGCCCGCCGAAGCGGATCTGCGGCCGCCACCGAGCGGGATCCCGCAGGGCAGCAGCCGCTCTCGCGCCCGCCGGCGCGCCCGGGCCAGAACCGCGGCCCGGCGCAAGGCCACCGATCAGGACGAGACCGCCGACACCGCGGCAGGCCCCGCACCGGAATCCGCCGTGACCGCCACCGTTCGATCCCGCCGCGCCCGCAGGGGCGGCGCGGGCGAACCCGACGCCGCGAACGGGGCGGGCAGCGCTGAGACGGCAGGCAGCCGATCCCGGCGCGCCCGCGCACGTCGTGCCCGCTCCCGGGCACGTCAGCAGTCGACAACAGCACCAACAGAATCGGAGCAAGCCACGTGACAGAGCCGAGTCGTCTCGAAGTCCGGACCGCCGACCCGTACCCGGTGATCATCGGCCGCGGGTTGCTCGGCGAACTCGTCGAGTCGGTCAGCGGCGCGACCAAAGGCGTGCGCACCGTGGCCGTCTTCCACCAGCCGCCGCTCACCGAGACCGCGGAGGCAGTGCGAAAGGCGCTGGCCGACACCGGTATCGACGCACACCGCATCGAGATCCCGGACGCCGAGGCGGGCAAGGATCTCGCGGTCGCCGGGTTCTGCTGGGAGGTGCTCGGTCGCATCGGCCTGACCCGCAACGACGTCGTGGTCAGCCTCGGCGGCGGCGCTGCGACCGATCTGGCCGGTTTCGTCGCCGCCACCTGGATGCGCGGTGTGCGCATCGTGCACGTGCCGACCACGCTGCTGGCGATGGTCGACGCCGCGGTCGGCGGCAAGACCGGAATCAACACCGAGGCGGGCAAGAACCTCGTCGGCTGCTTCCACGAGCCCGCCGCCGTGCTGGTTGACCTGGCCACGCTGGAAACGGTGCCGCGCAACGAGATCGTCGCGGGCATGGCCGAGATCATCAAAGCCGGATTCATCGCCGACCCCGTGATCCTCGACCTGGTGGAGCGTGACCCGGAGGCCGCGCTCGACCCGACCGGCGAGGTGCTGCCGGAGCTGATCCGCCGCGCGATCCAGGTGAAAGCCGACGTTGTGGCCGCCGATCTGAAGGAGTCCAGCCTCCGCGAGATCCTCAACTACGGCCACACGCTCGGCCACGCCATCGAGCGCAGGGAACGCTACCGCTGGCGGCACGGCGCGGCGGTCTCCGTGGGACTGGTCTTCGCCGCCGAGCTCGGGCGTCTCGCGGGCCGTCTCGACGACGCCACCGCCGACCGTCACCGCGCGATCCTGTCCGCGGTCGGCTTGCCGACCAGCTACGATGCCGACGCGCTGCCCCAGTTGCTGGACGCCATGCAGACCGACAAGAAGACCCGCTCCGGCGTGCTGCGCTTCGTCGTGCTCGACGGCCTGGCCAAGCCCGGTCGCCTGGAAGGACCCGATCCCACCCTGCTGGCCGCCGCCTACTCGGCGATCGCTCGGGAGGACAGCCCGAGCGGTGGTGCGGTCCTCCTGTAGACCCGCAGCACTTCGAGACACGAAAACGGCGCGCCCGGGTGGCCGGGCGCGCCGTTCGTTCGTCGAATCAGATCGCGATACCCGCGGCGGAGTACATCGACGGCGGGGTGGAGCGTTTCTTGCCGTTGCGCCGCTCGACCAGCATCCGGCCGATACCGACGCCGATCAGCGCGGGCACGAAGATCAGCAGGATGATGAACGAGGCGCCCGCCGTCACTTCGAACAGCAGGCCGTTGTCACCGAGATCGAACCGGGGAACGAAGTCCAGGATCCAGGCGACGAGGCCGCTGCCGATACCGGCCGCGACCGCGGCCTTCAGCCACATCATGGTGAGATCGGCGCCTCGTTCCGCGTCCCCGCTGGCCGCGCGGTCGTTGCGACCGTCGAGCACACCCCAGGACACGATGGCCGCGACCAGCACGATCAGGCACGAAATGCGCATCAGCGCCCCGTGCGTCGGCCAGTACACCATCGCGAACCCGAGTACGGCACGCAACGCCACCACCAGCGCGCCGAGCACCACGGCCCGCAACCACCAAGCATTCATGCGAAACACCATAGCCGTGTTTTTCGGCATCGCCTATGGCGCTGCGTGGCTCAGTTGGACGGAACCCAGAGGTCGTATCTACCACTGCCGTCATCGCGCCGAACGCACCGCGCCCGATCATTCCAGAGCGGCGCGTCTTTTCGGCAGCTTGCCAGCGAGACGTTCGACGCCGACGCCACACAGTGGAACCCCCAGCTGGGCTGCGCCGATGCGCAGCCAGAGGCTGCGGCCGCCGACTGTCCGCCGAACACGAACGCGGACGCGGCGATCGCCATCGCGGCGGCGATACCGATTCGAGTGAACATAACGCTACCCCTCCCCTTGAAATGTCCCCTTGAAATGCGTTCCCTACCCTTGGAATCCGTGGGAACGCATTGAACAACAGCATAATACGGCGACCACCGCAGTGGAATGAGCGTGGACGCACTGGTACTGCAAGTTGGCAGAGTCGCCGCCTCCAAGTCGTCCCGAAAGTCGAACGCGGGCAGCCCCGCACCGAGCTGATGTCGACCCCGGCCTGCACCCACGCAGCAGTGTCACCCCGGCACCGTACTCGGAAGCTGGGCCATCCTGTCCTGCGAGCGCCCAACGCCGACACGGACCGCCACCACGAACAGAACTGGTTTCAATTCCCGGGTTGATGCCCCTCGCCCATCGCCGCCGCCATCTCCGCGCGCGGCGCAGGTTGCCCGGTGAACAGCTCGACCTGCCCGTACGCCTGGTTCAACAGCATCTGCAATCCGCTGACGACGGTGTGGCCCGCGCGTTCGACGGCCTCCGCCAACGGAGTGGGCCACGGGTTGTAGATCGCGTCGAGCACCACCGGAGCCTCGGCCACCGCGGGGGCGACCACCGCGGCCGCGGTGGTGGGAACGGTGCTGACCACGGCGCCTGCCGCCGCGCAGATCCCCTGGAGAGGTCCGGCCTCGAAGGCGGCCAGTGCGGCGATCATTCCGAGCCGCTCGGCCAGTTCCAGCGCGCCGCGCGCCCGGCCCGGATCCCGCGCGACCACGGTGACCGTCTTGGCCCCCAGTTCCGACAACGCGAGCAGCGCGGGCCGCGCGGTGCCGCCCGCCCCCAGAACCACGCCCTCGGTCAGCTCCTCGACCCCGGCGCCGCGCAGCGCGCCGAGCACGCCGTCCACGTCGGTGCAGTCGGCGCGCCAGCCGCCTTCGGTGCGGACCAGCGTATTGGCCGACCCGACGAGCACGGCGCGTTCGGTGCGCTCGTTCGCGTAGGCCAGTGCCGCTTCCTTGCCGGGCATGGTCACCGAGAGCCCGACCCATTCCGGGCCGAGCCCGTCGACCAGCCCGGGCAGCTGCTCGGCCGAGCACTCGATGCGCTCGTAGGTCCAGTTCAGCCCGAGCGCGCGATACGCGGCCAGGTGCAGCTGTGGCGATCGCGAGTGCGCGATCGGCTTGCCGAGCACCGCCGCCTTGCGACTAGCGGCCACCACTGTCCTTGGAACTGTCCAGAATGCCGCTGCGCTGCGCCCGTGCGATCAGGCGCAGATGCTCCTGATAGTCGTCGGTGAACAGGGTGGTGCCCTGCTTGTCGACGGTGACGAAGTACAGCCACGGCCCCGGCTCCGGATTCTCCATGGCCCGCAGCGCGTTCAACGACGGGGCCGCGATCGGAGTCTTGGGCAGGCCACGCATCGCGTAGGTGTTCCAGGAGGTTTCCTGGGCGCGGTCGGCGTCGGTGGTCGCCACTTCGGTGCGATCGAGGGTGTAGTTGACCGTCGAGTCGAACTGCAGCATCTGATCGACCCGCAACCGGTTGACGATCACCCGCGCGACCTTGCCCATGTCCTCGGGTTTCGCCTCACGTTCCACCAGCGAGGCGGCCACCAGCGTCTCGTACGGCGTCAGTTTCGTGTCGGCGCCGGACTGCAGCAGGCCGGTGGACTCGTAGCTCTTCGCGCTCGCGCTCACCAGTTGCCGCAGGATCTGCTCCGGTGTGCCGCTGGGATCGAAATCCCAGGTGCCCGCGGCGATCAAGCCTTCCAGCTGCCGCGTGCGGTCCGGGCAGTCCTTGACACCCTGCATCGCCCAGGCGGGCACCCCCAGCGCGGCCAGGTCCAAGCCCGCGCCCGCGGCGTCGAGCTGTTCGTAGGTCACGCACTTCTGGTTGGGGCCGGTGCCGATGCAGCTGGCCTCGGCGATCTTGCGGTAGATGCCGTCATACCGCCCGCCGGTGCTCATGTCGTGCTGGTCGTGCAGCAGCCGTCCCTCGGAGACGACCAGGTTGCCGACCCTGGAATCCTTGCCGACCAGCGCGGCCACCGCCTCCACGGCGGGGCTCTGGCTGGGGATCGCGTAGAAGCCGGGCTGCACCGTGCTCATGTTCGCGTTGCGCACAGCCGCTTGGAAGAACGCGCCCGTGCTCGCGACGACGCCGCGCTCCATCATCGTCGAGGCGATCTGCTGCGAGGTGTCGCCCGGATGCACCTGCACCACCACCAGCGGTCCCCCTGGCCCCGCGAAGTCCTTCGGCGGAGCCATACCGCCGATCAGCTTCATCCCGGCGAAGATCACGGCGCCGGCGAACAGCAGGATGAAGGTGCCCGCGACGAACCATAGGTTCCGGCGGCGCTTCTTGCGCTCGGCCGCTTTACGGGAAGCGACCCGGGATCGCTTCCCGCGCTGCAAGCGGCCGGAACGCCCGGGCTCGGCGCGTTTCGACTCGCCGCGCTTCGAGCGGCGCGGCGACTCCGCGTTCGTGGCCCTCGGGCGTTGCCCGCCACGCCGCGGTGGAGGTGGCGGCGCGGGTGGCTCCTCCTCCTCGTCGTCGTCGACGTAACGGGGGATGACGGTCGTATCGTCGTCGTAGTAGTCGTACTCGTCGCCCTCGTGTTCGTCCCAGGCCCGGTCGTCTCTCCGGTAACGCCGATCAGCTTCGCGCTGTCGGAACAGTTCCTCGGCCCGCGCCCACCGATCCGTCATGCATCGTCCCCGGGCGACGCGGGACGTCCCGCTTCCACCGACCTCAACACCGCACTCCGTTCGTCCAACCATCCTTGCAGGATCGACACGGCCGCCGCCTGATCGATCACCTGCCGCTGGCCACGCGCGCGAACTCCGCTGTCCCGCAATGCACGTGCAGCTGACACCGTAGTCAAACGTTCGTCGGAAAGCCGGACCGGCACCGGCCCGACGGCGGCCCGCAATCGCTCAGCGAATGCGCTGGCCAGCGTAGCGGCAGTCCCCTTCTCCCCGCGTAATGTTCGCGGGAATCCCACAATTACCTCGACTGCCTCGTACTCCCGCACAATTTCGGCAATTCTTTCGATATCGGGTGCGGAAGCCGTCCCTCTGGACTGTTTCGCGCGCGGCACGGTCTCCACCGGGGTGGCGAGAATCCCGTCGGGATCACACGCGGCGACCCCGATCCGGACACTGCCGACGTCGACGCCGATCCGCCTGCCCCGACCGGGATCGGTGGCGGGATGCGGCCGGTCGGCGCCGCGCTGCGCCGACCTCTCCGGTTCCGCGGCCTCGCCCATCACCCGGCGAGTTCGGCCACCCGCGCGCGGACCGCGGCCAGGCCCGCCGGGATGCCGGACGGATCCGAACCCGCGCCCTGGGCCATCTCCGGCTTGCCGCCGCCCCGTCCCGCGATGCTGGGACCGAAGCTGCCGACCAGATCGCCCGCCTTGACGCCGAGCTCCTGGGCGGGCTTGTTCACGGCGACCACGAACGGCACCTTGCCGTCGGCGTTGCCCAGCAGCACCACCACGGCGGGCTCGCTGCCGAACCGGCCGCGGATGTCGGTGGCCAGCGTGCGCAGATCGCCGGCGGGCACGCCCTCGGGCGCGGCCACGGCGACCAGCAGCAGGCGGCCGATCCGCTCGGCCTCCTCGACGAATCTGCCCGCCGAGGACAGCACGGCGGCCATCTTGGTGCGCTCGAGTTCCTTCTCGGCCACCTTGAGCCGCTCCACCAGCTGCTCGACACGGCCGGGCACCTCTTCGGAGGGCACCTTCAGCGCGGAGGCGACACCGGCCAGCAGCGCCCGCTCCTTGGCCAGGTACTTGTAGGAGTCCAAACCGACGAACGCCTCGACCCGGCGTACCCCGGAGCCGACCGACGCCTCACCGAGCACCGTGATCGGGCCGATCTGCGAGGAATGCTGCACGTGCGTGCCACCGCACAGCTCCATCGAGAACGGGCCGCCGATCTCCACGACGCGGACCTCGTTGCCGTAGTTCTCGCCGAACAGGGCCAGCGCGCCCATCTGCTTGGCCTTCGGCAGATCGGTGACGAAGGTGTTCACCGGGAAGTCGGCGCCGACCGCGTCGTTGGAGACGGCTTCGATGTCGGCCTTCTGCTGCTCGGACAGCTGGCCCTGCCAGTTGAAGTCGAAGCGCAGGTAGCCCGGCTTGTTCAGCGAACCGGCCTGCACGGCGTTCGGGCCGAGCACCTGCCGGAGGGCGGCGTGCACCATGTGCGTGCCGGAATGGCCCTGTGTGGCGCCGCGCCGCCACGCCGGGTCGGCCTGCGCGAGCACGACGTCGCCCTCGGTGATCTGGCCGTGCTCCACCGTGGTCTTGTGCACCCAGACCTTCTTGGCGATCTTCTGCACGTCGTTCACGCGCAGCTTCAGGCCCGATGAGGCGGTGATGGAGCCACGGTCGGCGATCTGGCCCCCGGACTCGGCGTAGAGCGGGCTGCGGTCCAGGATGACCTCGACGTCGTGCCCCGCGGTCGCGGTCGGCACCCGCACGCCGTCGGCGATCAGGGCGAGCACGGTGGCCTCGGAGGTGAGCTCGTCGAAGCCGGTGAACTCGGTGGCGCCGCGGTCGACCAGTTCCTTGTAGACGGTGAGGTCCGCGTGGGCGTGCTTGCGGGCCTGCGCGTCCTCCTTGGCACGCTTGCGCTGCTCGGCCATGAGCGAGCGGAAGCCCTCTTCGTCGACCGACAGCCCGGCCTCGGCGGCCATCTCCAGCGTCAGGTCGATCGGGAAGCCGTAGGTGTCGTGCAGGGTGAACGCGTCCGATCCGGCGATCGTGGCGCCGCCGGCGGCCTTGACCGCTGCGGCGGTGTTGTCGAACAGCGTGGAGCCGGTGTTCAGCGTCTTCAGGAACGCCGTCTCCTCGCCGACCGCGACGGTCTCGATGCGTCGGAAATCGGTGGCCAGCTCCGGGTAGGACGGGGCCATCAGGTCGCTGACGACTCTCATGAACTCGCTCATCACCGGCTTCTCCGCGCCCAGCAGGCGGGCCGAGCGCACGATGCGGCGCAACAGGCGGCGCAGCACGTAGCCGCGGCCATCGTTGCCCGGATTCACGCCGTCGGCGATCAGCATCGCGGCGGTGCGGGCGTGATCGGCGATCACGCGGAAGCGGACATCGTCCTCGTGCTGGACGCCGTAGGAGCGCCCGGTCAGCTCCTCGGCCTTGTCGATGATCGGACGGAGCAGGTCGGTCTCGTAGACATTGTCCACACCCTGCAGCAGCAGCGCGATCCGCTCGACGCCCATTCCGGTGTCGATGTTCCGCTTCGGCAGCGACCCGACCGGAGGATGCCCGAGCTTGGGGCTCAGCTCACCACGGACGTCCTGCATGAACACGAGATTCCAGATCTCGAGGTAGCGGTCCTCGTCGGCGACCGGGCCGCCGTCGCGGCCGTGCTCGGGTCCGCGGTCGTAGTAGATCTCCGAGCACGGACCACCCGGGCCGGGCACGCCCATGTCCCAGTAGTTGTCCTTGCCGTCGCGGAACTGGATGCGTTGTTCGGGGATGCCCGCCACCCACTTCCAGATCTCCGCGGTCTCCGGGTCGTCCTCGTACACGGTGACCCAGATCCGCTCCGGGTCGAACCCGTAACCGCCTTCGTCCTGCGGTTTGGCGATCAGCTCCCAGGCGAGGGTGATCGCCCCCTCCTTGAAGTAGTCGCCGAAGGAGAAGTTCCCCGCCATCTGGAAGAACGTGTTGTGCCGCGTGGTGATGCCGACCTCTTCGATGTCGCCGGTCCGCACGCATTTCTGCACGCTGGTCGCGCGCGGGTAGGGCGGCGCCTCCTGACCCAGGAAATACGGCTTGAACTGGACCATGCCTGCGTTGACGAACAGGAGGTTCGGGTCGGCCAGGATCAGCGAGGCACTCGGCACCTCGGTATGGCCGGCACGGAGGAAATGGTCCAGGAAACGCCGTCTGATTTCATGGGTCTGCACGAATACCCAGCCTACCGGTGCCGCGCACCCGAATTTCCATCGACCGGGGTCCCCGCGCGCCCCGGTGAACGGCCGGCGAACCGGCCCGGCCGAGGTCAACCCCGGACGATGCGGCGCAGCTTGTCGACCCGGGGCCCGATCTCCCGTTCGTGGCCGTGGTCGGTGGGGTGGTAGTAGTCGACGCCGACGAGCTCGTCCGGCGGGTACTGCTGGGGCAGCACGCCACCGGGGTCGTCGTGCGGGTACTTGTAGCCCTGGGCGTTGCCGAGGGCCGCCGCGCCCGCGTAATGACCGTCGCGCAGGTGCGGCGGGACCGCGCCCGCTCTGCCCGCCGCGACGTCGGCCATGGCCGCGCCGATCGCGGCCACGACGGCGCCGGACTTCGGGGCGGTCGCCAGGTGGATCGTGGCCTGCGCGAGGGCCAGGCGCCCTTCCGGCAGGCCGACCAGCTGCACCACCTGCGCGGCGGCGGTCGCCGTCTGCAACGCCGTCGGGTCGGCCATGCCGATGTCCTCGCTGGCGTGGATCATCAGCCTACGGGCGATGAAGCGCGGGTCCTCCCCCGCGCTCAGCATGCGCGCCAGGTAGTGCAGCGCGGCGTCGACGTCCGAGCCGCGGATGGATTTGATGAACGCGCTGATCACGTCGTAGTGCTGGTCGCCGGCACGGTCGTAGCGGACCGCCGCCTTGTCCACGCTGGCCTCGACCAGGTCCACGTCGACGGTGCCGTCGAGGGAGGACTCGGCCGAGGCTTCCAGGGCGGTCAGCGCGCGGCGGGCATCGCCGCCCGCGATACGGACGAGGTGATCGAGCGCGGCGTCGGTGACGGCGTACTCGCCCGCGAGACCACGCGGGTCGGTGACAGCGCGGCCGAGCACCTGGCGGATGTCGGCTTCGGTGAGCGAGCGCAGTTGCAGCACCAGCGAGCGCGACAGCAGCGGCGACACCACCGAGAACGACGGGTTCTCGGTGGTCGCGCCGACCAGCAGGACGATCCGGTTCTCCACGGCGGCGAGCAGGGCGTCCTGCTGGGTCTTGGAGAAGCGGTGCACCTCATCGATGAACAGCACGGTCTGCTCACCCGCCGACAGCCTGCGCCGTGCCATGTCGATGACCGCGCGCACCTCCTTCACCCCGGCCGAGAGCGCCGACAGCGCCTCGAACCGGCGGCCGGTGGCCTGCGAGATGAGCGCGGCGAGGGTCGTCTTGCCCGTGCCGGGCGGACCGTACAGCAGTACCGAGGCGGCGCCCGAACCCTCGATCAGCCTGCGCAGCGGGGAGCCGGGACCGAGCAGATGCTGCTGGCCGACCACCTCCTCCAGCGCGGCCGGACGCATGCGCACGGCCAGCGGCGCACCCGAGTCCCTGCGCACCACGGTGTCGATCGAATGCTCCGGAGGCACGGCGGCACCGGGCACGTCGAACAAACCATCGCTCACGGAAAGAACGTTACCGAGCCGCACCGACAGCGCCGGCATACCGTTCCCGCGCCGCGACGGCACGCCCCGATCGGCGGAGCGACCGGCCGAGTTGCGAGTCGCCGGTACTTCGGATGGGATCGGTACCCGTGACTGAAAACGCGATCGTTTCAGATTCCTCGGACTCCGGGCGCTTCGCTCGGCGCACCCTCTTGAAAGGCAGCGCGGCCGCCGCCACCACCACGGCGGTGCTCGGCGCCGCACGCGCGCGAGCCGCGATACCGATATTCCGGCACGGCGTCGCCTCGGGCGACCCGCTCCCCGACGGCGTCGTCATCTGGACCCGCGTGACCGTCTCCGACGACGCGACGCCCGGCTCGGGCTTGGGCGACCCGGCGACCGTGCGCTGGGAGATGGCCGCGGACGAGCGCTTCCTCTCGATCGCCGCATCGGGGTCCGTAACGACCGCGGCGGAGTCCGACCACACCGTGAAGGTCGACGTCTCCGGCCTTGCGCCGGGGGTCGAGTACTACTACCGATTCACCGCCCTCGGCTCGACCTCACCGGTGGGCCGCACCAAGACCGCGCCCGCCACGGCGGACGCGCCGGACCGCCTCCGATTCGGCGTGGTCTCGTGCTCGAACTGGGAAGCGGGCTATTTCGGCGCATACCGCCACCTGGCCGCCCGCACCGACCTGGACGCGATCGTGCACCTCGGCGACTACCTCTACGAGTACGGCCGCGGCAATTACGGCGGGCGCGACGGCGCCGTACGGTCGCACGAACCCGCCGACGAGATCGTCGGCCTGGCCGACTACCGCATTCGCCACGCCCAGTACAAAACCGACCCGGACCTGCTCGCCCTGCACGCCACGCTGCCGTTCATCTGCACCTGGGACGACCACGAATCCGCGAACAACTCCTGGTCCGGCGGCGCGGGCAACCACGATCCCGTGACCGAGGGCGGCTGGCCGGACCGGCGCGCGGCTTCGGTGCAGGCATACCTGGAGTGGATGCCGGTCCGAGCGTCGGGATCGGGCGCCGACGTGCGGATATACCGCAGACTGCGCTTCGGCACCCTGGCCGAACTCACCATGCTGGACCTGCGCAGCTACCGGGACCAGGAAGCGAAGCCGGGAGCGCACTGGCGCGCGGCCGACGATCCGGCGCGCACCATCACCGGAAAGGCGCAGATGGAATGGCTGACGGCGGGCTTGGCGTCCGCGCCGGTGCGGTGGAAGCTGGTCGGCAACTCGGTCATGGTCGCGCCGCTGGTCTTCCCGCCGCTGGAGCCGGCCACCACGGCGGCTTTCACCAGCACCATCGGCGTCCCGCAGTCCGGCCTGCCGCTGAACGGCGACCAGTGGGACGGGTACACCGCCGACCGCGCCCGCCTGTTCCGCGCCATCATCGACCAGCAGATCTCGGACGTGCTGTTCCTCACCGGAGACATTCACTCCTCGTGGGCCGCCGACCTACCCGTGGACGCGGCGAACTATCCGGGCGGCGCGACGGCGGGCGCGGAGTTCGTCGTGCCGTCGGTGACCTCGACAAGCATCGGCGACATGCTCCGGGCGAACTCCGCTCCGATCGCCGAATCGATCAAGACGGTCAACCGTCATCTGCGCTACGTCGAACTGGATTCGCACGGCTACGGCGTCCTGGAGATCACGGCGGACCATGCGCAGATGGACTGGTACTACCTGCTGAACGTGGCCGACCCGAATTCGGGTGTGCGCCATGGCGCTTCGTTCGCCGTCCGCTCCGGGGACCGGATCCAGGCGCGGCAGAACCCGATCGGCTGACCTTCGCGGCGGATCACTCGCCGCCTGCGCATCCGCCGCCACCGCCACCGCATCCTCGTCCACCGCCGCTGTAATCGCTCTTACCTTGCGGCTTGTTCCGCCACTGACGGGCGCGCGTCTCCCTGCTGAGCTGGGCTCCGGCCGCGCGGGCACGTGTCGCCGGGTCATCGCCGACCCGGCGACGTGCCTTGTTCCGTCGGGAGATCACGACGCCGATCACCGCGGCGACGACAACGATCACAAGCAAAACGAGCACTAGCCGACCCACCCGGCACTCCCTCTTCCCAGCGCTCGCACCTCTGATGACCGAGCGCTCCGAACCTCTCATTGTGCCTGGGCGAGAGGGCAATTCATATCCGGTTGCGCAGGCCGGAGGTTGCTGAGAGCCGGCAGCGCACGATATCTCCCGGACGTCGATCACTCCGGTGGTTCCGACCGGCTACGACGCGCAAGCATTCGGCGACATGCCCTTCCGGGGTTTGCCCGTAACCGGGGCTGACGGGACACTCCGGACCACAGGTCACCCAGCGGTCCAGCGGACGGAGGTCCGCGGAAAACGGCGGACCACCGCCGCCGGGCTTCGAGCGCCCGCATCGTGCAGCGGCGCGGCATCCATATCCGGCTTCGTCGCGGCCGATCGCACGGCCGCGCCGAGCTTGGCGGACACCGGCGCAAGTCCTATTCCGACCAACGCTCTTCCAGCATCGCCGAAACGTCCTCGGCGAAGTCACCGACGATGTCGTCACCCGTGCAGCGCGCGTCTTCGGCGAGCGCTGCCCAGCGGTTGATCAGCGCCGCCGACCGCGGCACCGACAACCCGTGCTCCCTGGCGGCCGCGATACGCGTGTGATCGGCGGGCAGGAACCAGTAGGTGGACAGCCATACCCAGATCAGCCGGGCTTCCAGGATGCGTTCGGCGAGCTGTTCGTCGTCGGCCAGGGCGGGCCACACGCCCACGACCTCCGCACGCCAGGCCTCCACCATCTGCTGGGCTCGTTCCCGGGAGAGTTCGACGTCGCACAGGCAGCCGGGGAAGGACACCAGCGCGTAGGCGATGTCGAGGGTGGCGTCGCGGAAGCCGCCCCACTCGTAATCGAGGAAGCGAGCGCCCTCCTCGTTCAAGATCACATTGTCCGGGCAGAGGTCCGAAGGGCTGAACGCCCGGAAACGACCCGCCGAGAAGAGCCGATTGCCGCGCACGATCCGCTCGGCGATCTCGCCGGGCACCTCGATGCCCAGTTCGCGCTGCAGCATGCCAGGCACCTCGGCGATCGCCGTCTCGGCCTGCTGCGCGATGCCGTCCACCCGGTGCACCACGTCGACCCGGCGCAGCAACGCGACGAAGTCCGCCTCGCGCCCGACGGTGGCGGCGTGCATGCGGCCCAGCGCCTGGGCGAACGCCATCAGGGCGTTGCGGGTGGCCGGCTCGGCGCCCGAGTGCAGGACGGCGGTCAGCAGCGAGTTCTCACCGAGATCGCTGAGGATCAGCAGTCGGTCGGGGAGGCTGTGGGCGATCAGGTACGCGCCCGGGCGGTGCTCCCGGCTCAGCGCGGTGGTGAACTGGTAGGACACCGCCTCGCGTAGGAAGGCGGAATCGATGCTGGCCACCCCGGGGGCCAAGCCGCCGGTCCGGCGATCCTGGGCGGCCCCGCGGACCTGCTTGACAATCAGGGTTCGCGGCAACGAGAACGCGTTCTCCGCTACACGCACACGTAGGACCGTCGTCCTACCACTACCGCTGAGTTCGATCGGATCGCTCAGCTTTACCGGAGCACCCATTCGCTTTGTGAGCAACTGTTGCGCTGCGGACACGACTTCGGCGGCGCGTTCGGCCAATAGTGCGGTCATCGCCTCTCAAGTTACTCGCATCGGGTCACTTCTAGCGAGCGGTTACACAACCTTTCCGCGTCGCCCGGCGTGTCCGCGGCGAGGCTGGACAGCCGCCGCCGGTCGCTTGACACCTTTGCACCCGTGGGGTTTTCTCATCGTCAACTGCCGTGCGCCACACCGCAAACCAGTTGAGTGGAAAGGTCTCCGCGTGACCGAAACCCCGCCCCCCGCACCCAAACAATCAGCTGGCGGCGCTTCCTCCCCCAACGACGACGAACACTTCGCGGCCCGGCAGGGCCAACACGGGAGCCCGCATCCAGAGGCTCCCGGCCCCGGGACCGGCCACGCCCGCCAGGAAATGGCGGGTTCTTCCGGATATCCGCAGGCAGAGGGCCCCGGCGCGGCGCACTACGGCAGTGAACCACCGCCCCCGCCCGGGGGCGCCCCGCACCCCAGCTACGGCCCGCCGGGCACCGGGCCGGGCTGGAACCCGGCAGGCCCCGCGCCGGTCCAGGAGCCGGTCTACGGCTACCAGCAGGTCCCCACCGGTCCGAGCACACTGGACGTGGGCCAGGCGCTCAGCTACGGGTTGGCGGCGTTCCGGGCCAATCCAGGGCCGTGGGTCGGGGTGACCGCGGTGGGCCTGGTCATCTATCTGGGGTTCCTGCTCGTCGTCCAACTCACCGATCCGACGACCATGCTGCCGCTGCTGTTCATCTTCTTGGCGGTCATGGCCGGGATATGGCTGTTGCAGGCGGCGATGGTGCGCGGCGCACTGTACGAGACCGACGGCACTCCGCCACCGTTCGGCGCCTATTTCCGGTTCGTGAACGCGGGTAATGTGCTGCTCACCGCGCTGCTGGCGTTCCTGCTGACCTTCCTCGGCTCGGCGATCTGCTTGCTTCCCGGGTTGATCGCCGGGTGGCTGTGCATGTTCTCGCTGCATTTCGTCGTCGATCAGGACCAGGGTCCGTTCGAGGCGCTGAAGTCCAGCTTCACGCTGGTGGTGTCCAACGCCTGGCAGGTGCTGCTGCTCGCGCTGGCAGTGCTGGTGGTGACCTTCCTGGGGCTACTCCTGTGCGGTTTCGGCCTGCTCGTGGCGGGCCCGGTCGCCACCATCGCGGTGACCTACGCCTACCGCACGCTCACCGGCGGCACGGTCGCCGCGCGGTAAAGCCCGCCTCACCTGCCGATCGGTGAGCGCCTCCCGATCCACTGTGTGAATCGTTCGAGCGGTCCGGCCTCCTTACCCGTGCGAGGCCGCAGCGCGAGCACGATGACCCCGGCCACGATGACACCCACCATGTTCACCGCGAGCTGACCCGCGGACATGAACGCCACCCGCCATTCCCCCAGGGTCGCCGCCACGACGGCGAAGCCGGCCGCGGGCACGGTGGTCACCGAGATGAACACGCCGACCAGCGCGGCCGATTTCGCGGTCACCAGCGACAGCATGCCAGCCGCGCCCGCCAGCAGCGCGACGACCAAGGAGAATGGTCCCACCTGGTAGATGAAGTCGACTTCATCGATACCGGAGACCCCGTCGATGGCGATCCAGCCAGCCTGCTGCCACACCAGCGTCGCCAGCAGCGTGACCACCATCGCCACCGGAAAACCGACCGCGAGCGCGATGGCCGACCGGCGGGCGAGCCGGAATTCCCTGCGCACCAGAGCCACCGCGAAGGCCGCCAGCGGCCCGAACTCCGGACCGACGACCATCGCGCCGACGACGGTCACCGACGAATCGGTCGCGACGCCGACCGCGGCGAGCAGGCAGGCGATGGTGAGAAAGGCGAGAAACGTCGCGTTGAGACTCGACTCCTCGTGTGTCTGCGCGAGCAGTTCCTCCCACACCACCGCGTCACTCGGATCGCCCGGCGCCTCGTGAACCGCACGTTCGCCCGCCTCCGACAGCATCGTCTCCACCGGCGTGAGCGTCAGGCCG
The DNA here is from genome assembly GCF_023501985.1 of Nocardia sputi. NCBI lineage: Bacteria > Bacillati > Actinomycetota > Actinomycetes > Mycobacteriales > Nocardiaceae > Nocardia > Nocardia sputi. The sequence goes on from NZ_JAMFLC010000031.1 coordinate 47,034, forward strand.
CCGGAGCGGGACACGCCCAGCGCGGCCAGATCGTCGAGCACGTCGTTGGCGGCCTCGCGAGCCACGTCCGCCTGCACGAGGTCACCCTTCGGCTCCAGAGCGGCGCCGCGTGCCAGGGTCACGTGCGTGACCCCCGGGTCGGCGGCGAGCACCGCGAGCACCTCGTCGGTGATCTCCGGCGGGCTGATCATGCGCAAGTGCAGCAACGGATTTCCTCGCGGTCGGCGTCCTCGAGCAGAGACGTGGCTGACCAGAAGGTACCGTTCGGGCGGGCGCCTCGCTACGGCGCGGTCTTGCTGTCCGCGCCCTTCTTCTGCTCCGGCTTGACGTCCAGTCCCGCTTCCTTGCGTTGCTGCTCGGTGATCGGCGCGGGCGCGTCGGTCAGCGGGTCGACGCCGCCGCCGGTCTTCGGGAACGCGATGACCTCGCGGATCGAGTCCTCGCCTGCCAGCAGCGCGGTGACCCGGTCCCAGCCGAAGGCGATGCCGCCGTGCGGCGGGGCGCCGAAGGCGAAGGCGTCCAGCAGGAAGCCGAACTTCTCCTGCGCCTCCTCATGGCTGATGCCCATGACCTCGAAGACGCGTTCCTGCACGTCGCGGCGGTGGATACGGATCGATCCGCCGCCGATCTCGTTGCCGTTGCAGACGATGTCGTAGGCGTAGGCCAGCGCCGAGCCCGGATCGGTGTCGAAGGTGTCCAGCGACTCCGGCTTCGGCGAGGTGAACGCGTGGTGCACCGCGGTCCAAGCGGAGTGGCCCACCGCTACGTCGCCGCTCGCGGTCGCCTCGACGGTGGGCTCGAACAGCGGGGCATCCACGACCCACACGAACGACCAGGCGTCCTCATCGATGAGCCCGACCTTGCGGGCGATCTCGACCCGCGCCGCGCCGAGCAGACCGCGCTGCGCCTTGGCCGCGCCTGCCGCGAAGAACACACAGTCACCCGGAACCGCGCCGACGTGCTTGGCCAGGCCCTCCCGCTCGGCCTCGCTGAGGTTCTTGGCGACCGGACCGCCCAGCGTGCCGTCCTCGTTCACCAGCACGTACGCCAGCCCCTTGGCGCCGCGCTGCTTGGCCCAGTCCTGCCAGGCGTCGAGCTGGCGCCGCGGCTGGCTCGCGCCGCCGGGCATGACCACCGCGCCGACATAAGGCGCCTGGAACACCCGGAACGGGGTGTCCTTGAAGTAGTCGGTGCACTCGGTGATCTCCACACCGAAACGCAGGTCGGGCTTGTCGGTGCCGAAACGGCGCATGGCCTCGGCGTAGGTCATGTGCGGGATCGGGGTCTGGATCTCGTAGCCGACCAGCTTCCACAGCGCGACCAGGATCTCCTCGGCCAGCAGGATCACGTCCTCCTGGCGCACGAAGCTCATCTCGATGTCGAGCTGGGTGAATTCCGGCTGGCGGTCGGCTCGGAAGTCCTCGTCCCGGTAGCACCGCGCGATCTGGTAGTAGCGTTCGATGCCACCGACCATGAGCAGCTGCTTGAACAGCTGCGGGCTCTGCGGCAAGGCGTAGAAGCTGCCAGGCTGCAGGCGGGCGGGCACCAGGAAGTCGCGGGCGCCCTCCGGCGTGGACCGGGTCAGCGTGGGGGTCTCGACCTCGACGAATTCGTGGCGGGCAAGCACCTCGCGTGCGGCGGCGTTGACCTTGGACCGCAGCCGGATGGCGTGCGCGGGCCCTTCGCGGCGCAGATCCAGGTAGCGGTGCTTCAGACGCGCTTCCTCACCGGGCTGCTCGTCCAGCTGGAACGGCAGCGGAGCGCTCTCGTTCAGCACCTCGAGCTCGGTGACGTTCACCTCGATGGCGCCGGTCGGCAGCTCCGGGTTCTCGTTGCCGCTCGGTCGCGGCTCCACGGTGCCGGTGACGCGCACGCAGTACTCCGCGCGCAGCCGGTGCGCCTGTTCGGCGGGCGCGCCCTCGCGGAACACCGCCTGCGCCACGCCGGACGCGTCACGCAGATCGATGAAGATGACCCCACCGTGGTCACGCCGCCGGGCCACCCAGCCGGTGAGAGTGACGGTCTGACCGGCATGCTCGCTTCGCAGCGAACCAGCCAAGTGGGTGCGCAGCACGGGGTTCCTTTCGACGACTCTGGCACCGGGCGCGGGGTGACCAGGTGCGAGTCCATCGTAGTGAGACACATTCCCCGAGTGGAAACCGATATCGCCGCGCCCATGCCAAGCTGTATCCGAGGCAGTGAGAATCGGGGAACCGTACGAGCGGGGGCTGCGCGGCCCCGACGGTCGAGCGAGAAAGCGACGACGATGACCTTCAACGAGGGCATGCAAATCGATCCCGACCGGGTTTCCTCCGGCGGTCCCGGCATGGGCGGCAAGCTCGCGCTGGGTGGTGGCGCGGGCGGACTCATCGTGCTGGTGCTGGCCCTGCTGCTGGGCGGCGACCCCGGCTCCATCCTCGGCAATTTCACCGGCGCGCCGGAGCAGAGCCAGACCCAACCCGGCACGGCGGGCACACCGAGCCACTGCAAGACCGGCGCGGACGCCAACAAGTACGTCGACTGCCGGGTGGCGCTCACCGCACAGAGCCTGGACGCCGTGTGGTCGGCCGAACTGCCCAAGCAGGCAGGCAAGCGCTATGTCCAGCCGCAGGTCGTACTGTTCTCCGGCGCGACCGCGACCGGCTGCGGCAATGCCACCAGCGATGTGGGGCCGTTCTACTGCCCAGCCGACCGGACCGCCTACTTCGACACCAGTTTCTTCCAAGATCTGGTGGACCGCTTCGGTTCCAGCGGCGGTCCGCTCGCACAGGAATACGTGGTAGCCCACGAGATCGGCCATCACATCCAGAATCTGCTGGGTGACCTCGGCCGCGCGCAACGCGACCCGCGCGGGCCGGAGTCCGGGGCGGTGCGCACCGAATTGCAGGCCGACTGCTACGCGGGCATCTGGGCACACTTCGCGGACAAGCAGCCTGCGCCCGGCAGCGATCAGCCGTTCCTGAAGCCGCTGTCGGACAAGGACGTCGCCGACGCGCTGTCGGCGGCGGCCGCGGTCGGCGACGACCGCATCCAACGCGCCGCGCAGGGGCGGGTGAATCCCGAAGCGTGGACACACGGTTCGTCCGACCAGCGGCAGAAGTGGTTTCTCGCCGGATACCGGACCGGTCAGGTCCGTGCTTGTGACACCTATTCGGCGCAGGATCTGAACAATCCGTCCGCCTTGCGATAGAACCGGATCGAATCGCCTCAGCGCGCCGATTCCCGCAGGGGTCGGCGCGCTGTCATGATCTACGGCAGTTCGTCTGCGCCGCAGGCGAACACGGACAGCACCGGGAAGATGGGATCGATGCGAGTAACGAAAGCTGTTCTGCTGGTTGTGATGCTGATCGTCGCGGTGGGCTCGGGGACCGCCACCGGCGACCCGGCCCTGGACCGCCCGAGTGCGCTACCGCCGATCAGCGCACCATTGGCGCTGTTCACGCTGACCACCATTCCGGACGGATGGCAGGCCCGGACGGATCTACGCCCGCAGTTGGAGATCTTCGCCGACGGCCGGGCGGCCAGCAGTCCCGATGCCGTGGCGGCCGAGCGTCGTCCCGAGACTCCGCCGAAGCGGATCGACGGCCACATCCCGCCCGACGTGCTGAGCGCGGCGCTGGCCGAGACCAAGGCGCTGGCCACGACGGACCTCGGGGTGCCCAAGGCCACCGATCAGAGCAGCCGGATCATCGACTACATGCCGCAGTCGCCCTCGGAGGACGTGCATTTGGTGGTGTACTCGCCGGAAACCACCGAAGGACTCGGCGCCGAACAGCAGGCCGCGCGCAAACGCTTCGCCGATCTCTACAAGAGACTGCTCGACTCGTTCGTCCCGGACAACTGACATTCGCTTTGCACTCGGCCCGAACGACGGTGAACCGTTCGGGCCGGGTGCGGCGCGAAACATCCGTCAGAACTGGTCCTGCTCGTAGTCCGAACTGATGATCTCGTCGGAGTGCGTCGCGCCGATGACGTCGGGGGTGGACTCGCCCAGGGGGCCGGTGAGATCGTCGTTGCCGGTCGGGCTCAGGTACGGCTGCACGTTGCGCGAATGTTCCTCGTCGTTGCTGCGCTGCCCCGCCGCGGCGGCCGGACCGCCCATGAAGCTGTTCGATCCCGCCGGGGTGGTGCTGCCGGGTGTGCCGGTACCGAATGCAGTAGTGCCGGGCACACCGCCGACCGGGCGAATCGGAGCAGCCGTGGCGCCGGGCAGGCCGCCGGGCTTGGGCACCGAGGGTGTGCTCGGACTTCCGGGCCGACCTGGGCTGCTGCCGAGAAGCGCGCTCGGCGTGCCATGGCTGGTACCGGGGCTGTGCGAATTGAGCACCGACGACGGCGTGGTCGTGGGATTCGACGTCCCTGGCGTGTAGGAGTCCAGGCCCGCCGCCTTGGTCGCGGTGTCCGACGCGGTCGACTGCGCCTGCTCCAGGATGGGCTGGCCGACGTTCTGCGCCAACGCCTGCGCGACCTCCTGCGGGGCTGGCCCGCCGCCCGGCGCGACCAACTGCTGCACCATGCCACTGAGTTCGGCGGTCTTGCCCGCCAGGTCCCCACGGGTGGCGTTGACCACCCCGACGGCATGGCCGAGGTGTTCGGTGGCCGAGGCGATCAGCGTCGCCTGCGCGGGCGGGGTCAGGATCACCGGCGCGAGCGCGGTCGCCTGGGTGGCGAATGAGGACGCGATGCCGAGCAGCTGGGCGTTGCCCTGCTGGACCACCGCGGCCGCACGCTGGGTGATCTCGGAGATGTCGAGGCCCCGCTGGCTGGTCTCCTGCCCCTCCACGTTCGCCTGCTGGCTCGCGGCCTGGGCATTGCGGGCGGCCTGGCTCTGCCACAACTGCTCGACGGTGCCCATGCTTCCCTTGCCCACCTGCATGGCCATCTCGATGATCTTGGAGGACTGGCTGAGGATCGCGGTCGGATCGAGCGCGCCGATGACACCGGTGCCGAAGCTGCCGAGCAGGTCCAGGATCGGCTTCATCAGCACGTCCACGCCGGGCAGCGCGGGCAGCGCGACGCCCTGCATCAGCGCGGCGACCGGGTCGGCGGGCAAGGGGGGCAGCGCCCCGGCCGCGGTCGCGGTCGCCGCCTGATTCACCGTGCTCGCGACGGCGCTCGGCGCGTCGGCGAGCGAGCCGTTCAGCACGCCGTGCGCCTGATCGAGCGCCGCCTCCACCACCGGCGTCGCTACGTGGCCGACCGCTGTGTTCATGTCGCCGAGCAGCGCCGACGCCTCGTGCGGCACGCCGGGCACGTCCTGTGCGCCCGGTGCGCCGTTCAGTCCGGGCAGACCGGCAGGCACGGCGCCCGCCGAATGCTGCTCCTCGGAAATCTTGCGCGACAGCACGAAGGCGGGCGGCTCGATGGGCGGCAGGTCTTCGGGCAATTGGGGCAGCGGCAGGTCGAGCACCGCCTGGGCCGGCGACTGCTGCAGCGCGTCCAAGACCGTCTGCTGGCCGATGGCGACGTTCTGCTCGGCCGCGTGCGCGACAGCGTCGTCCTCCGGCGCGATGACGCCACTGTCCAGCGGTCTCATACCGCGCCCCCGATCTGGCCCGTGATCGAGCCGAGCGCGCCGGCGTTGGACCAGTCGGCGGCGTCGTAGGCCGCCGCGGCGCTGAAGGCCGAGTCCGAGAGCTTGGCGTACTTGGCCGACAGATCGTTGATGTCCTTGGCCTGCAACACTTGTGCCGCGGCGAACATCGCCAGGTAGTCCGCCCCGATCAAGCCGAATACCGGGACGAGCGCGGAAACGTTCTTCACCGCGTCGAAATTGCCCGCCCCCGCGAGATCACCGGCGATGCCCGCGTTCGTCGCGGCGAACGCCCGGACCGCCTCGGTCTCTACCGAGAGATCACTCATCGAGTTGCCCCCCAAATCGTCGTACAGAGCTGCGTCTTGAACTTGTCGTGATCCGCCGGGCTCCTGCCGAATCGGCTAGAGCCGCTACGGTTGCGCTCAATATAGCGGACCGTACCGGCATGTTTCGAGCCCGAACGCGCCGCACGGCAGGGCAATCGGAACGAAACTGGAACGTGTTGCAAATTAGAACAAGTTCTATATTCTCTGTCCCATGAAGGTCGCAGTGACCGGCGCAGCCGGATACCTTGGCACGAATCTGCTCCGCCTCCTCATCGAGCGCGGCCACCAGGTCACCGCCATCGATCGGGCGATCCCCGCCGAGACGGCGACGCCCGGCGTCACCTGGGTGCGGGGCGACGTGCTCGACCCGGCATCCATGCGCGCCGCGCTGGAGGGCGCCGAGCTGGTCTACCACCTGGTCGCGGTGATCACCCTGGCCGAGAAGAACGATCTCGCCTGGCGGGTGAACACCGAGGGCGTGCGCGTGGTCGCCGAGGCGGCGCTGGCGGTCGGCGCGCGCCGGATGGTGCACGCCAGCTCGATCCACGCGTTCAACCAGTACAGCTGCGGCGGGCGGATCGACGAGAGCGCTCCGCGATCGACCGACCCCACGCTGCCGGTCTACGACCGGTCGAAGTGGGCGGGCGAGGTGGAATTGCGCAAGGTGATCGACCGAGGCCTGGACGCCGTGCTGTGCAACCCCACCGGCGTCTTCGGCCCGCTCGACCACGGCAAGCCGCTGTCGCGCATCAACCGGACGCTCAAGGACGCGGCGCTCGGGCGCATACCCGCCATGATCGGCGGCGGATTCGACCTGGTGGATGTCCGCGACGTGGCCGAGGGCCTGATCCTGGCCGGGGAACGCGGCCGCACCGGGGAGAACTACCTGCTCGGCGGATCGATGATCTCGATGCTCGAACTGTGCCGTATCGCGGCGACCCACGGCGGCAAGCGCGGGCCGAAGTTCGCCATCTCCCCCAAGCTCGTGTCCGGCGTCATCCCCGTGCTGGCGCCGATCGGCAAGCTGTTCAACTCCGACATCGTCTCCAAGGCCGCGCTCGGCGCCCTGATCTCCGCACCCGTCGTCGACCACGCCAAGGCCGAACGCGAACTGGGCTACCGGCCGCGCCCGCTCGACGAGACCGTCCGCGACCTGGTCGCCTTCTTCGGCGAGCCCATCCGGATCACCCCATCCGACACCCGCCGGATCGCTTGACAGCTGATAGAACACATGTTCGACTGAAGGGGTGCGGTGGCAGAACCAGACCCTGGACGCCGAGGACGGCGCGCTGCCCGGGTTGTCCCGGGCGGGTCTGGTGCGCACCGTGCGGACGCCCGAGTTCGAGGGCATCACTTTCCATGAAGTGCTGTGCAAGAGCGCGCTGAACCGGGTGCCCGAGGGCGCGAACGTGCCCTTCCAGTGGACCGTCAATCCGATGCGCGGTTGCTCCCACGCGTGCCGCTACTGTTTCGCACGCGGCACGCACGAGTACCTGGATCTGGACGCGGGCCGGGATTTCGACTCGCAGATCGTGGTGAAGACGAACGTCGCCGCGGTGCTGCGCAAGGAACTCGGCAGGCGGTCCTGGCGCCGCGAACCGGTCGCGCTCGGCACCAACACCGATCCCTATCAGCGCGCCGAGGGCCGGTATCGACTGATGCCGGGCATCATCGTCGCGCTGGCCGAGTCCGGCACCCCTTTCTCCATCCTCACCAAGGGCACGCTGTTGCGCCGGGACCTGCCGTTGCTCGCGTCGGCCGCGCGCGAGGTGCGGGTGAGCCTCGCGGTGTCCATCGCGATCCTCGATCAGGATCTGCACCAGAGCCTGGAACCCGGCACGCCGTCCCCGCGTGCTCGCCTGGAGCTGGTGCGGGCCCTCACCGACGCGGGGTTCGCCGTGAACGTCTTGGTCGCGCCGGTCATTCCCTGCCTCACCGACGGCCGGGCACATCTGGACGCGATCTTCGGCGCGATCGCCGAGGCGGGAGCCGAATCCGCCGTCGCGTTCCCCATGCATCTGCGCGGCAGCACCAGGGGCTGGTTCCTGTCCTGGCTGGCCGAGCACCATCCGGCGTTGCTGCGCCGGTACCGCCGGCTCTACCGCGGCGGCGCCTACGTCACGCCGGAGTACTCCGCCTGGCTGCGCGCGCGAGTCGCTCCGCTGCTGGCGGAGCACGGTTTGACGGCGCGCAGGCAACCCGAACCGGAGACACGACCCGAAACCGCGCACACGACCGACGCGCAGCTGGCATTGTTCGCCTGACGCCATCCTCGCCGAATCTCGCCGGTCCTCGCACTTCGGGGCGCGCACCGCATTCGACGGAGTAGTTTGGCGATGGCACCTCTCAGCGACGAGGAAGTGAAGCAGGCATATGGTTTCACACCAAAAAGATGTCGGCACAGCGAAATTGGAAAAGGTCGTCATTCGGTTCGCCGGGGATTCCGGCGACGGAATGCAGCTGACGGGCGATCGCTTCACCCACGAGGCCGCCGCCTTCGGTAACGACCTGGCCACCCAGCCCAACTTCCCGGCCGAGATCAGAGCGCCACAGGGCACCCTGCCGGGCGTCTCGTCCTTCCAGATCCAGATCGCCGACTACGACATCCTCACCGCGGGCGACCAGCCCGACGTGCTGGTCGCGATGAACCCCGCCGCGCTGAAGGCGAACCTGGAGGATCTCCCGCGCGGCGCCACCGTCATCGTCAATACCGACGAGTTCACCAAGCGGGCCCTCGCCAAGGTCGGCTACCCCGCCGATCCACTGGCCGACGACACGCTGTCGGATTTCGTGGTCCACCGCGTCCCGATGACCTCGCTCACCCTCGGCGCCACCGAATCGACCGGAGTCGGCAAGAAGGACGCCCAGCGCGCGAAGAACATGTTCGCCCTAGGCCTGCTGTCCTGGATGTACGGGCGACCGATCGGCGGCACCGAGCAGTTCATGCGGGAGAAGTTCGCGACCAAACCGGACATCGCCGAGGCCAACATCCTGGCGTTCCGTGCGGGTTGGAACTACGGCGAGACCACCGAGAGCTTCGCCACGACCTACGAGATCGCGCCCGCGAAGCTGCCGCCGGGCACCTACCGCCAGATCACCGGCAACACCGCGCTCGCCTACGGCCTGATCACCGCCGGTCAGCTCGCGGGGCTGCCGGTCTTCCTCGGCACCTACCCCATCACGCCGGCCTCGGACATCCTGCACGAACTGAGCAAGCACAAGAACTTCGACGTCACCACTTTCCAAGCCGAGGACGAGATCGCCGGAATCGGCGCGGCGCTGGGCGCTTCGCTCGGCGGCGCGCTCGGCGTCACCAGTACCTCCGGTCCCGGACTCGCGCTCAAGAGCGAGACCATCGGCCTGGCCGTGATGACGGAGCTGCCGCTGGTCGTGATCGATGTCCAACGCGGCGGACCGTCCACCGGCCTGCCGACCAAGACCGAGCAGGCGGACCTGTTGCAGGCGCTCTACGGCCGCAACGGCGAATCGCCCGTGGCGGTGCTCGCGCCGCGCTCCCCCGCCGACTGCTTCGCCACCGCGGTGGAAGCCGCGCGGATCGCACTCACCTACCGCACGCCGGTGCTGCTGCTGTCCGACGGCGCGATCGCCAACGGCTCCGAGCCCTGGTCCATTCCCCAGGTCACGGATCTGGAACCGATCGACCCCGCGTTCGAACCGGAAGGCGAGGACGCCGACCCCTTCCAGCCGTACGCGCGCGATCCCGACACACTCGCGCGCCCGCTCGCCGTCCCGGGCACGAAGGGGCGCGCCCACCGCATCGGCGGTCTGGAGAAGGCGGACGGCAGCGGCAACATCTCCTACGACCCGGCCAACCACGAACTCATGGTCCGCCTGCGGCAGGCCAAGATCGACGGCATCGATGTGCCCGACCTCGTGGTCGACGATCCGGACGGCGGCGCCGAGCTGCTGTTGATCGGCTGGGGCAGCTCCTACGGTCCGATCGGTGAGGCGTGCAGGCGCGCGCGGCGTCGCGGGGTTCCGGTGGCCCAGGCACATCTGCGTCACCTGAATCCGTTGCCCGCCAACCTCGGTGACGTGCTGCGCCGCTACCGCGTCGTGGTCGCGCCGGAGATGAACGGCGGGCAGCTGGCCACACTGTTGCGCGCCAGGTACCTGGTCGACGTGCGGCCGTGGACGAAGATCGCGGGCACCGCGTTCTCCGCCCAGGAACTGGTCGGGGTCATCGACGCGGCACTGGACGGGTCGATCACGGAGATGGAACAGAACAAGGTCTTCGCCGCACGGGCGCGGGCCACGTACCACACGGCTGGGGGTAACGCATGACCATCGTGGAGACCTCGCTGGTCGGCACCGATCTGGGACTGACCGGAGTGTCCGGGGTGCCGTCCGCGGACCGACCGCAGAAGGTGAAGGACTACACCTCCGATCAGGAGGTGCGCTGGTGCCCGGGCTGCGGCGACTACGTGATCCTGGCGACGGTGCGCGGCTTCCTCGCCGAACTCGGATTGCGCAGGGAGAATCTGATGTTCGTGTCCGGGATCGGCTGCTCGAGCCGCTTCCCGTACTACTTGGAGGCCTACGGCATCCACTCCATCCACGGTCGTGCGCCCGCCATCGCGACCGGTTTGGCGGTCAGCAGGCCCGACCTGTCGGTCTGGGTGGTGACCGGTGACGGCGACGCGTTGTCCATCGGCGGCAACCACCTGATCCACGCGTTGCGCCGTAACGTGAACATGACGATCCTGCTGTTCAACAACCGGATCTACGGCTTGACCAAGGGGCAGTACTCACCGACCTCGGAGCAGGGCAAGGTCACCAAGTCGACCCCGATGGGCTCGGTGGACCATCCGTTCAACACCCTTTCGGTGGCGCTGGGGGCCGAGGCGACCTTCGCCGCCCGCGCGCTGGATTCCGATCGCGCGGGACTCACCGAGGTACTGCGCGCCGCCGCGGAGCACCGCGGCACGTCGTTCGTGGAGATCCTGCAGGACTGCCCGATCTTCAACGACGGCTCCTTCGACGTGCTGCGCCGGGAGAACGCCGCGGACCATCTGATCCCCCTGCGACACGCCGAGCCGATCCGTTTCGGCGCGGAGGGCGAATTCGCGGTCGTACGAAAGGGTTTCGGGCTCGCGGTGGCCCGCACCGACAGCGTCGCGGAGTCCGACATCGTCGTGCACGACGCCTACGCCGACGACCCGGAATACGCGTACGCGCTCTCGCGCCTGTCCGACCAAGGGCTCGAGCACGTCGTCACCGGCATCTTCCGCAGCGTCTCGCGGCCGACCTACGACGACGCGGTGCGCTACCAGACCGACACGGCCCGGGAAAAGAGCCCCATCGGTCCCGACACGCTCCAGTCCCTGCTCACCGGGCGCGAGACCTGGACGGTCGGATAACCGGCCGGGTGCCCGTGCAGCGGGTCAGCCGCGCTTGGCGAAGCCGAGCTCGACGACGGCGTCGCGTTCCTGCTCCAGCTCGGCGACCGAGGCGTCGATCCGGGGACGGGCGAGGTCGTCGATGGCCAGATCGGGCACGATCGTGTACTCGCCGTTCGCGCACGTGACCGGGAACGAGCTGATCAGCCCTTCGGGCACGCCGTAGGAGCCGTCCGAGGGAACGGCCATGGAGACCCAGTCGCCGTCCCGGGTGCCGCGCACCCAGTCGTGGATGTGATCGATCGCGGCGCTGGCCGCACTGGCCGCCGACGACGCGCCGCGGGCCTGGATGATGGCGGTGCCACGCTGCTGAACGGTGGGCACGAAGTCCTCGGTCAGCCACGCGGGATCGCCGACGAGGTCGAGGGCGCGACGGCCCGCTATGGTGGCGTGCGCGATATCCGGATACTGCGTCGCGGAGTGGTTGCCCCAGATCGCGACTCGCGCGATGTCGGCGGCGGCCGCACCGGTCTTCTCGGCCAGTTGCGCGATGGCGCGGTTGTGGTCCAGACGCGTCATGGCGGTGAAACGCTCGGCGGGCACGTCGGGCGCGTTGCTCATGGCGATGAAGGCGTTGGTGTTGGCCGGGTTGCCGATCACGAGCACCTTCACGTCGTCCGCGGCGCTGGCGTTGATCGCGGCGCCCTGCTCGGTGAAGATCGCGCCGTTGGCGGCGAGCAGATCCGAGCGTTCCATTCCGGCGGTGCGCGGCCGGGCGCCGACGAGCAGGGCGATGTCGGCGCCCGCGAAGCCGATCCATGGGTCGTCGCTGAAGTCGATGGACTTCAGCAATGGGAACGCGCCGTCTTCCAGCTCCATCGCGACGCCCTCCAGTGACGCCACGGCGGCCGGGACTTCCAGTAGCCGCAGACGCACGGGCGTGTCCGGGCCGAGCATCGCGCCGGAGGCGATCCGGAACAGCATGCCGTAGGCGATCTGGCCCGCGGCTCCGGTCACGGTGACGGTCACGGTCCCAGCGGCGGTGCTCACGACGAACTCCTTGCGGTCGGCGGACTCTCGCTGCCCACCCTAACCACACTCACCGCCTCTCGATGCCCACGGTGAGCCACACGACACCCGCCGCGACCCGGTACCGAGCTCGGGGAGGAGGAGCGGCCCGGAGCAGATACGAGCGTCCACGCTACGAGGCACAGCGGCACGGAGGTCAGCCGAGCGTGGCGACCTCGGTGTCGGTCAGAACGATCGGCGACACCACGTCCTTTGCCCGCGCCAGCCGCACGGCGCGGTAGAGCGGCCGTTCCTCCAGCCCGGCGTCGCGCGCCTCGGCGCGCAGTTGGTGCACCAACATCTCCGAAACGGCCACCGCCGCAGCCAACCGACTCGCGGCGAGCGCGTCCGCGAGCCTGCGCAGGCCGAGCAGATGCAGTTCGCGGCCGCTGCCCGCGTCGGTGTACATGGCCAGCGGAACGACCTGCGACACCTCCCCCGCGGTGACCCGAAGGGCGATCCGGCTCAACCGCGCCGGATACACCAGGATCTCGACTCCGGTCGCCGCCGAGATCTCCACCTGTCGTTCGCCGAACAGCCTGCGGGCGTGAATCCGCGTGCCGGTCAACCACATCCGCCGTCGGCGCAGCGCGAGGGCGTACAGGACGGTGGGCGCGCCGACGACGATGCCGACGGCCACCGCGATCGGCCAGCTCACCACGGTCGCGGCCAGCAGCGCCGCGCCGAGCCCGATGCCCGCCGCGGCCAGCGCGAGGCGGCGCAGCATCGGCGCGTACAACTCGGGCGCGACCAGATCGAGCCCCACCGGCGCGACCGCCCGCTGGTCATCAGAATTCGTGGACACTGCTCCGCCCTCTCGCGACTCCGGCCGCCGGTGGTGTGCGCGCCGGTCACGCTACCGCGCCCACCACCCGTCCTGCGACGGATTCGACGCACAGTTCCGTGCGCGCGGCGGTTGTGCCGCGATACCCGACGGCACGCGCAGCCGCCGCGCCGCTACCCGGCCAGCGACTCCCGGATCACGCCGACCGCCTCGGGCAGCGGAATCTGCCGCTGGTCACCGGTGGCCATGTCCTTGAGCCCGATCGTGTTGTCCGCGAGATCGCGATCACCGAGCACGAGCGTGAACTTCGCCCCGGAGCGGTCGGCCGCCTTCATCGCGCCCTTCACGCCGCGCCCGCCATAGGCGAGATCGACCCGGACGCCCGCCGCGCGCAACTGCGCGGCCACCACGACCAGCCGCTGCTTGGCGGCGTCGCCCAACGGCACGCCGAAGACCTCGCAGCGCGCCGGGTTGCCCGCCGACTTGCCCTCGGCCGCCAACGCCAGCATGGTGCGGTCGACGCCGAGGCCGAACCCGATACCCGACAGCGGCTGTCCGCCGAGTTCGGCCATGAGACCGTCGTAGCGGCCGCCGCCGCCGATGCCGGATTGCGCGCCCAGACCGTCGTGCACGAACTCGAACGTGGTCTTGGTGTAGTAGTCCAGGCCGCGCACCATGCGCGGGTTCACCACGTACGGCACACCCAGCGCTTCCAGGTGGCCGAGCACCTGCTCGAAGTGCGCCTTGGCCGACTCCGACAGGTGATCGATCATCAGCGGCGCGTCCGCGGTCATCGCACGCACCTCGGGTCGCTTGTCGTCCAGCACGCGCAGGGGGTTGAGCTGGGCGCGCCGCTTGGTCTCCTCGTCCAGCGGCAGCCCGAACAGGAAGTCCTGCAGCAGTTCGCGGTACTGCGGACGGCACGTCTCGTCGCCGAGCGAGGTGATCTCGAGCCGGAACCCGTCGAGTCCGAGCCCGCGGAACCCGGCATCGGCGATGGCGATCACCTCGGCGTCCAACGCCGGATCGTCGACGCCGATCGCCTCGATGCCGACCTGCTGCAATTGCCGGTACCGGCCGGCCTGCGGCCGCTCGTAGCGGAAGAAGGGACCGGCGTAGCACAACTTCACCGGCAGCTGCCCGCGGTCGAGGCCGTGCTCGATGACCGCCCGCATCACGCCCGCGGTCCCCTCGGGACGCAGGGTGACGCTGCGGTCGCCGCGGTCGGGGAAGGTGTACATCTCCTTGGTGACCACGTCGGTGGACTCGCCGACACCACGAGCGAACAGGCCGGTGTCCTCGAAAACCGGCAGCTCGATATGCCCGTACCCGGCCAGTCGGGCGGCGCGGAGCAGACCGTCGCGCACCGCGACGAACTCGGCCGAGCCGGGTGGCACGTAGTCCGGTACCCCCTTCGGGGCGGAAAAGCTGCTGGTCTTGGTCACGATGCTCCAGTTTCCACCACTACGCCCCCGCAAGTCCAACCGGTTCGCCGAACCGCCCCTGAGGGAAGGTTGCGGAGCAGTCTCAGGAAGAAATGGCACACTCTTACCCGATGTAACCGGATACGGGAGGAACGTGGTAGTGCCGAGCAACGAACAGCGACGAGCAGCGGCGAAACGCAAGCTGGAACGTCAGCTCGCCAACCGGGCCGAGCGGGCGCGCAGGCGCAAGCAACTCACCATCGCCGGATCGGTGCTCGGTGTCGTCGTCGTGGTCGCCGCCGTGACCGGGGTGTATTTCCTGACTCGCGGCGAGGACAGCGGCAGTTCCGACGCCGCCGACCCCTCGCTGTCCAGCGCCCCCACCGCGGCCGCGCCGCCCGCCGCGAAGGCCAAACCCGCGACGGTCGACTGCGCCTACCGCGACAGCGCCAAGCCCGCGGACAAGCAGGCCACCAAGCCGAAAGCCGACGGCATCCCGACCACCGGCGTCGACGCGAAGGTCAGCGTCAGCGTGGAGACCAGCCAGGGCCCGATCGGCCTGACCCTGAACAACGCCGAGTCGCCGTGCACGGTGAACAGCTTTGTCAGCCTGGCGGCACAGAATTACTTCGACGGCACCAGCTGTCACCGGATGACCGCGGGTGAGGGCCTGAAGGTCTTGCAGTGCGGCGACCCCACCGGCACCGGGATGGGCGGGCCCGGTTACGAATTCGACAACGAATACCCGACCGATCAGTACGCTCCAACCGATCCGGCGGCGACCTCCGAGCCGATCGCGTACAAGCGCGGCGTACTGGCCATGGCCAACGCGGGCCCCGGAACCAACGGCAGCCAGTTCTTCATCGTGTACTCCGATTCGCAGCTCCCGCCGCAATACACGATTTTCGGCACGGTGGACGACAACAGCCTGGGCACCCTGGACAAGATCGCCGAGCTGGGCCAGGACGATTCCAACGGTCCCGGCGATGGGAAGCCGAAGCAGCCGGTCACGATCCAGTCGGTTCGCATCGACCGCTGAGCCGCAGCGCCCGGGCCCGCCACCGATCTCCGGCCGCGGGCCCGAGCCATATCCGGCCCCGTCCGGCCGGAGCGAGGATAGTCGAACCTTTCTTCGGATAGGATGCCCTCAGTTCGAAGATCATCCGGCGCGCCCGCAGACACGCCGGAAATGTGCGATATATGCTGATAAAGCAGCACGCTCGTTCGATTGTGCCGACCTTTGTCGGGTAATCTCGAAACAAGGAGTTCCCGCAGCGCAGTACCCCCTCGGCCGGGTGATCCCGCCCTGGGAGTGCCGCGCCGCGAGCGCTCCGGGTGTCCACGTTTGCAGGCGGGACCCGCTGCACGGGACTACAGTTCGCGTGGCGGCGTCCGTAACGAAGCACCACAATCATCCATAGTGATCACTGCAGCATCGGGGAGCAGCCATGTCCGAGGAACTGGACGACATCGGCCGGGAAACCGCGGCCATGATGAGGACAATGTTGCAGCTTGCGACGCTCGTCGCCTTGCGGACCCGCGAGCGTGGTCAGAAGGAAGCCGAAGCGCGCGCCAAGCTCACCGAGGCCCGTATCAAAGAGGCCAAGGAATTGCAGCTCCGTGAAGCCAGGGACGCGAAGGCCAAGGACCCGCGCAATACCGAGCTGGCCAGGCTGATCGAGAAGCCGCTCGCGGAAAAGGGTGTGTCTTTGGAGAAGGACCGCTTCTCCGCGCAGGCCGAGGCAGGACGGATGGCGGCCAATGCCGCCGCCACCGCCAAGCCTGCTATGCAATACGATTCCGCGGAACGGCGGATGGCGATCGCCGCCCATCTCGCCAAAATGGGTGTGGCGCCGGAACTCGCGGCGGTACGGATGCTGATCGAAGTAGGGCAGGCGCAACCGCCGGGCGAAGCCGTACGCGGCCGCCCCGACGAGGCGCCGTCGGTCACCAGGGCGAGGGAACAGGAATCCCGCGGCCTGGAACGCACGAGGTAGCCGAACGAACAAACGCCCGCCGGATTCCGGCGGGCGTTCGTCGTTCCGGGACTCTCGCGAGAACCGCTGTAGCACAGCAATTCACGTGCGGAAGTCACCCACTGTGGGATCACCGAACATGCCGTGCTGCGGCGACTTCAGGGGCAGCGGGCTGAGCATGTCCTTGTGACCGTTGCGCACACTGCAGTACTTGAACGGCCCCTTGGGGTCGAACAGCTTCGACATGTGCGGGTCCGCGTGATCCAGGAACCAGACGCTCAATCCGGTCCGCCCGTCCAGCCGGTAGTGCTCCCAGGCCCGCCACAGTGCGTCCAGGCGGGCGACCGCCTCGGCATGCTGCCACCACTCCGGGCACCACACCGTGTCACTGAGATCGGTGACCTGCCGCCGGTAGACCAGGCTGAGATAGTTCTCGACGAACTCCACCACGCTCGCGTAGATCATCGGTTGTTGCTGCTGCTCGGTCACAGCGGCCGAACCTCCTCGACTTGTCCCTGTTCCTGCGGCGGCGTCGACTTGGTCAGCGACGGCGAGCCCAGGTCCGTGATCTCCGTCTTGCGCTGCGGATCGTGACGCGAGATGGACTTCTTCACGTCGGCAGCGTACTCACCCTCCCACCACGGCACGGTCCGGATGAGCACCGGTGGCGCACCGGAGGGGAACAGGATGGCCCGGCCGCGCGGCAGCGTCGCCAAACCGTTGACCGAGAACGTCTTGGACGAGCTGAGCGAACGCGAGTAGCTCTTGCCACCCTTGGATTCGGAGACCGACTGCGAGATCGCGTCGTAATCGCCGAGCACGTCCGAACGTTCCTGCAGGAACTTGGTGTCGTCCACGCCGCTGCCGAGCACCTTGATGTTCGCCGCCGACCACAGCGCGTTCATGCCGCTCTCGCCCCAGCAGCGCGCGCCCTGCGCCCAGGACTGCAGCACCGTCATCACCACGATGCCGCGCGAGCCGAAGTGGCTGTACTGCTTGGGCAGATCCTTCCAGCGCACCACGTTCGCGGCCTCGTCGAGCACCGCGAGCATCGGGATCGCCAGTCGCCCACCGGCCGACTGCGACGCCTTCCGCATCGCCACGTCCACTACCGCCTCGGTGAGCGCGCTCACCAGGGGGGCGGCCGACCCGCGGCCTTCCAGCGACAGGCTGTAGAGCGTTCCGTTGTTGTCCAGGAACTCCAGCTCGTCGAATTCCCTGCGGTCGCCGCCGCGGGTGATCCACGGATGCACGTTCGACAACTTCAGGCAGCGGATCATCTTCTTGGCGGTGCCGAAGATGCCGCTGCGCGTCCGCGGGTCGGTGTTGTACTGCGAGGACAGACCCGAGGCCGTGTAGTGATGGCGGGCGGCGCGCAGGAGTTCGATGGGCTCGGTGTCCTGCGGGTTGGTCACCCATTCCCACACCTGCACGATCGGCCTGCTGCCGTTGCGATCGCCGACCGCGGCGGCGAGGAACAGTCCGGCCAGCAGGTCCTCGGCCTCGGGATCGAAGAACGCGTCGGTCTTGGTGTCGCGGCCGTCGTCGCCGTCGGCGAAGTGCCCCGCCAAGCGCGCCGCGCGCATTTCACAGCCCTCGCGCTTGGCATCAACCCAGGACAGCGGATCCCAGAACCAGGTCGGCTCTTCGCCCGCGACGCCCTGCGGATCGAAGACGAAGGTGGGACTTCCCTTGGCCTCGCGGACGTCTCGGGTGGCGTCGACCACGTCGCGTTTGTTCGAGGTGGCCAGCACCGGGCCGATCGCGGTGAGGATCGCCGGGATCACGCGGGATGTCGACTTGCCCTGACGGGGACCCCAGATGTCCAGATGCAGATCCTCATAGGAGCCGTAGAGCATCACCCCGTCGGCCACACCGATACCGATCGGCACGCCGGGAAGATCGTCGTAGCCGAGTTTCACGCCGAGCTGCTGGGCCTTCTCCCGGACACCCGCCTCGGTGAGCATCGAGATCGCGCCGCCGTTGCCCATCACGTCGGCCTTGTCGTCGACCGGCAGCCTGCCCTTCGTCCGGTGCTTCTGCAACCGCTTGCGGATCACCAGATAGGCGATCACGCTCAGGATCACCAGCAGTATGATCGCGGTGGCCGCGCCCGGCCATTGCAGCTTGCCCCGTGCCAGATCGGCCGCGATGGCGATCGGGTTGAACGGGACCTTCTGCGGGCTGCCTGCCAGCAGGTTGCCCAGATGCAGCGCGAGCCAGAGGGTTCCGAAGATCGCGAAGCCGGCGTAGGTCAGTAGCAGGCTGACATCGGGTCCGGGCACGGCCGGATCCGTCACCTTTTTCTTCTTCGCCATGTGTGCCTCCTGGGTCGGCCGTCCGGTACGGAAAGCGGGTGGTCAGCGGAATGCGTCGAGCCGCCAGCCATCGGGTGTGCGCACGACGGTGGCGATCACCGTCGCGGGCGGCAGCGGCTCCTTGCGCCCGTCCGGATAGACGACGGTCTGCTCGATCCCGATCTTGAACTGCTGGACGTTCGGGTCGCTGAGAGTCGGCGCCTTCTCCCCTGACGCGAACGTGAACGCCTCCACGCGCGCCCCTTCCCTCGCCCAATCCGCCCATTGCAGCGTCGACTTCGGCGTCTCCACCGCGGTCGGCGCCGCATCCAGCATACGAATCAGGCTGGGGCCGAGAAACTTCCGAGCCCGGCTCAGCGAGGCGCCTTGGCTCTCCGTGGCGGGCTGCCAGCTGTAGATCTCCCGCAGCGCCGCGACCGCGACGCCGTCGGGCGTCACAGGGTCGGGGGCGGGCACGCCTTCCAGCAACCGGGGTGTGGACGTAGCGGGGCGCGCCGCATCGGATCCCGCGTCCACGCCGCCACAGGCCGCGCTCAGCACCGCGACGCTCACCACCAGCATCACCACCAGTTTCGCGCGTGCACTTGCTCTATCCATCCAGGCTAGCCGCATACCGGGGCGGCGCGGCAGTCCCGCCGCCGCGTGTTCGGACCGGTGGACGCTCACAACACCCTCCTCGCACGTCCGTCCCCCGGGACCGCGACTTCCGAAACACCGCCCGCGGAGCGGGAATCCGCACCCGGCACCGATTGGATCATCCGCCCGTTCCCGGCGTAGACACCGACCTGCGCGGGACCACGCGGACCGAACGAGCTGAACACCAGATCTCCCGGCCGCGCCTTGCTCATCGGCACTTCGGCACCCGCCTCCCATTGCTGTTCGGCCGTGCGCGGCAGCGTCACCGTGCCGGAGGACGCCGCGAACACCGCCGCCGCGGTCAAGCCCGGTCCGTCCAGTCCTCCGCCGGTGGGTCCTTGGGGTCCGCCGCCGCCCCAGACATAAGGGGTGCCGAGCCATTCGTGCGCGGCTTCCACGATCTGGTCGCCTGTCGACCCCTGCCCGGGGGTGAATCGGCCGACCGAACCCGGCGCTCGGTACTGCGCCTCCATCGCGAGGATGTTGCGCACGTACGGCTGGGTCTCGGCATAGTGTGCCGCGAGCTGGTTCGGCATGCCGCCGGAGGCCAGCACCGCGCCCTCGCCCGCGTTGTACGCCGCCAGTGCCAGCGCGACGAGATCGCCCTGCACGCGGCCCTCGGCCTGCCACCGCTGGATCTTGTGCGCGATCGCGCACATGTAGCGCCCTTGACCGATGATCGCGTCACCGTCGTCCCACACACTGGCCACGCCGTTGCCGTCGGCGTCGATCACGTAGGGCTGACCGTCGTCGGGATTGATGCTCACCGCGGTGGTCGGCAGGAACTGCGCCAGCCCCTGCGCACCGGCGGGGGAGGTCGCGCCGCGCCGGAAACCGGACTCCTGCCTGCCCTGCGCGGCCAGCAGCGACGGCGTGACCTGCGGGCAGATCGAACCCGCACGGCGGTACCAGATCTCCAGTTCCTGCGGCACCTTCCCCGCGGCGAGCGCGCCACCGGCGGTGCCGAAGCCGAGAGTACAGCGTGGATCGTTGGAGAAGGCGCGCGCACCGCCGACATCCGGGGTCGGCGCGCCGTCCAACCAGGGCAGCGGGTCGATCTGACGTCCTCCGGTGAACCGGCCGCCCGGGACGATCTCGAAATGCAGATGGGGGCCGCTGGATTCACCCGCCGAACCCACCGCGCCGATGTGCTGTCCCGCGGTCACCGTGTCGCCCGCACGGACGAACACGCCGGAGTCCCACATGTGTCCGTAGACCGCCGAGTACGAACGGCCGTTGGTATCCACCGAATCGACGACGATCCAGTTGCCGAATCCCGACGCCGGACCCGCGGCGACGACCCGGCCGTCGGATACCGAGAAGATGGGCGTGCCGTCGGCCGCGGCCAAGTCGATGCCCCGGTGCGCGCCACCCCGCGAGCCGAAGGTGTCCGACACCGTGAAGGTTCCGGTGGCCATCGGCAGCGTGCGGCGCAGCGGACCGGCGCCCGCGGCGAGCGAGGGCGTGGCGGTCGCCGCCGGATTGGTCTGTGTCGCGCCGGGACCCGTGGTCGCGGCAGCGCGCCGATCGCCCGGCGCGTAACCGCCCAGCGGCGGAAGCGCCGACTGCGAGCCCAGCACCGACCCGCCCTCGCAGGCATCGTCCACGGCGGGCATGACGATGACCAGCACGATGGTCATCAGGCCGAGCACCGCGCCCAGCGCCGTCCACAACGCCGATTTGCCGCTCATCGCCGCACTCCGGCATCGTGCCGCGCGCAGCCGTGCTTCACGTCCGGCGCCGGGCTTCGTTGAGGGTGTCGGCCAACGTGCGGTTCATCTCGGCGGCGGCCGCCAATTGTTGTTGCAGCAGTGCGACTTTGCGCCGCAGCGCCGTCGCGTCCATCCGCTCCAGACTCGGCCCCTCGGCCGCGCGCACCCAATTCCGCACCGAATTCGTGTGCACGCCGATCTGTTCGGCGACCACGCGGCAGGCCTCCGATTCACTGCGCAGCTTGCCGGTCAGCGCGATGACCTGTTCGACCGCCGCTTGGCGTACCTCCGGTGAGACGCGGCGGTAGGACCGGTGCGGCATCATGCGGCGCTCCCCGGCGAATTCGATCCGCGCGAAGTCGATTCGGTGAACTCGCTGAACCGCTGGTTGGTGTCGTGGATTCCGCTTTCCTTCTCCGACAGCGTGAATTCCATGTGGAAGGGGATGCCGGGCCGACGGTCCTCGCCGATCTTCAGCAGGAACTTTCCGGTGCCGGGCGGGGAAGGGCGCTGCTGCCCCGGTTTGAGCGCCTCGCCGGTCAGCGCTTGCGGTGCGGACCATCCGGTCACCATCTCCTCCTCGGCCGATGTGAACGGAACCGTGCTGTCGAGCCGTTTGATCTCCTCGGCCGGGAGCGCGCCGAAGATCTTGGCGCGCGCCCGCTCGAGGAAACCGAGCGCTTTCGCGATGGCGGCTTCCGATCCGAGCGCTTGCAGGTCCTTGATGGTGTGGCTGATCATGATCAGCGCGGTGGCGATGCCGCGCTGCAGCCGGGTGAGCTCGTCGACGCGGTCGACCATGAAGTCGCCGAGACCGAGCACCTGCCACAGCTCGTCCATCACCACTTGGAAATAGCGCTGTGGGCCGAGTTTCGCGTCGGCGAGCACGTGCGCGGCCTCGACCGAGGCGAATCCGTCGGCCCAGCAGGCCAGCATGACAGCGGCCTTGAGCTTCTTGTCGCCGGTCGGGATGTGCGAGACGTCCATGCACACCGCGACCGCGCTGGTGTCGATCGGCACGGTGGTCTGGCCGTTGAACACCGCGCCGAAGGGGCCCTGTGTGAGCGCGCGCAGGGAGCGGCGCAGCCCCTTGATCGCTTCCTGGTATTCGGCCGGATTGTCGGAACCGGCGTCGAGCATCAATTCCTCACCGCCGCCGACGATCACCTCGAGGAGGTTCTCCATGATCGGCGGTTTGTCCGGCGTGTATCCGCTGCCCGGCCGGTAGAGGATGCGCAGCGCGGTGGAGATCAGCGTCTCCTCGTAGTCGCGGACGCGGTCGCCGCGCACCAATTCGACCAGACCCGCGATCAGCGTCACCTGCCGGGCCCGAAGGTCCTGCAACACCTGCAGTTGCAGTGCCGGGAACTCCTCCAGTCGGGGCACCACCGCACCGAGCACGCCCGCCGCCAGCGGGTTCAGCTTGCCGTGCCCGTAGCCCAGATCGATCACCTGGCCGCCGACCAGTTCGACCATCTTGCGGTAGTCCGGTTTGACGTCGGCGAGAATCAACGGCGTGATCCCCTGCGCGATGCCGCCGAGCACGATCCGGCGCACCAGCGAGGACTTGCCGAAACCGTTGAGGCCGAGTACGAACAGGCTGGGGGCGGTGATGAAACTGCCGCGCATGAACCAGTTCATCGGATCGAAGCAGACCGGCGCACCGGTGTGCAGATGTGAACCGAGGGGCGTGCCGATCAGCGGCGCGCCCGCGCCGACCGACCACGGCCACAGGCCGGCGACCTGGGCGGTGGTGGCGCGGTACTCCACCGGGCGGCCGACCACGTTCATGCGCCCGCCTCCCGGTCCCGCGTAGCCGCGGTCGGTGAGCTGGGCTGTGCTGCGGTCGAATCCGTCCTCGATCGTCTGCTCCGCGCGGGCCGCGTAGTTGCGGCGGCGGATGTCGTCGGTGCGAACCCGGAACTGCGCCCACGCCGCACGCAGGCCACTGCCCTCGCGGGCGATCATCTCCAGCTTGGCGCGGGTGGCGTCGTCCAGCAGCGGCGGACCGGACTGCTTGCGCCGATCCGCTTTCGCCTTCGCGCGGCGAGCCGCTTTGTCCGTGTACGGGGCGCCCATGGCGCGGTCGGCGGTGTAGTCGACCTTCGCCGACCGCGCCACCCGGCCGTTCCTGCCGCCGTTGCGTTCCGGCCGCGCGGCGATGCGCTCGGTGACCGCGTCACGGGACATCCGAGAGTTCCGCTCACCGCGTGGACGTTCGGCGTGCGCCCGGTCGCCGCGCACGCCGTCGGACCGGCCCGTGCCCGCTCGCGTCCGCCGCTCCGCCGTCCGCCGATCGGGCGCGTCGACGCCCGGCCGGTCCTCGCCGTTCACCCGCGCCGAATCCCGTGCGGGGCGGCGGCGCTCCGGCCGCTGTCCCCACTCGTCCCGGCCGGATTGTTCGAGCCGCCTGCGACGTGCGTCCTCGTCCCGTTCCCGTACGGGTGGCTCGTAGTCCCGTGCCATGAATCGCTCACCCCGCCAGTGCCTTCGGAATAGTCGCGTGTTCCGGCAGGATCACCCCGCAACCGAGCGAGGCCGCGAAGGCCGCCGCCTGGTAGCGGTAACACCGCCGGATCTTCAGACGCGCCTGCGTCGACAGGTCGCGCGTGATGGCTTCGATGCGCGGCAGGTCGCCGCGCAAGGGCTCGGTGATGGTCACCAGCGCCCCGAAGCGGGTCACACCGTGACCCCTGGCCTGCTCTTCGCGGGCCTGCTGAGTCGCGCCCACCCGCAGCGTCGCCGCCGCGGACACGACCCCGCGTTCGCTCTGTTGGGCCACCAACGCGTTCTTGAAGTCGTCGTCGACGATTTCGGCGGCGTCGGCGGCTGAGTGCGGACGGTACACGATCGCGATACGTTTGCGCGGGACTTCGGGATTCGGTGCGAGCAGCCGCTGCAGCACCCGCTCGTCGACCGCGCCCTCGGGAGCGGCGTCCATCTCCCAGGTGACCGACCGGCCGCCGTCGTGCACCAAGTGATCCCACTTCTCGTCATGGGACACCGGGCCCGCGTCCGCCCAGTCCAAACCGTGGCCCTCGGGTTCGCCCGCGGCCACTTCCAGGTCGGCCTGCGAGGCGGGATCGTAACTGCGGCGGATGAACGAGATCACCTCGTCGGCCGACATCGGCTGTGCGCGCACACCGGCTTCGGCGAGCGCCGCGCAGATCCCGGGCAGCCGACGGCCGATCTCGACCGCCTCCTCCGCCGGGTTCTTGCGGCGCTCGGCGGTGGTGGCCTTGAACGTGATCGCCACACGCGGCAGCAATTGCACACGCTCCTGGGGCAATTCGGTGGCCAGCTCGTACATGACCTGCTGGGCCAGCTCCGGCGCCTCCGGCCTCGTGATCGTGGAAACCTCGGTGAGCAGGCGGTTTCCGGTCTCGGGCACGGTGTCGATGACCGGCACCACGGCGACGATGTCGCTGGTCTGTCCCACCGAGGCCAGGAAGGTGCCCCACGCCGACACCCACCGGTCGATCACCGGCTGGTCCACCGCCTCGTGTCCTTGCGGCCACGCGCGCAGCACCACCGTGTACTGGGCGAACTGCGGGAGGTGGATCATGCCGAAGCTGTAGCCACCCGCGTCGATGCCCTCGTACAACTTCGAGGGCGCCAGCAGTCCGGGCAATCGGGTGACGCCGCCCGGGATCCGGGAGAAGCGGCCACCGCGGTACACGTGCTCGCCGCGACTGCGCGAGCGCATCCAGTTGAACATCATCAATCCCGTCTCGTAGCCCGAACGACCTCCGGTCCGCCACACCAGCGGGACCATGACGACGACACCGGTGCCGCCGACGATCAGACCCCACTGGAAGCCGCCGACCATCGCGGTGATCAACGCCGTGATCACGACCGCGAAGCCGAGAACGGTTTCCTCCCAGCGCAGGCCGAAAAGACCCGCGCTGCGCGGCTTCTGCCAGAGTCCGTACGAGCGCCGCTCGTAGGTGTCGGTGAGTGTCATCGCGGAATGGTGCTCCTCCCGAGGTCGGGTGAACGGTTCGTCCAGCGATCGCCCGCGACGTCACCCATGGCTTGGTCGGCCCGGCTCAGGCCGCCGCTCGCGGCGCGCGCCGCGCCGATCCGGCCGGCCGCCCTGGCCGCTCCGGACGCTACTCCCGCCGCGCCCGCTGGTCCGGAGGCGCGCGGTGCCGCACCACCCTGACCACCGCCGCCACCTCGTGGCGGGGTCGGCCGCGGTGCGCCGCCGCCACGCGGTCCGGCCGGGCCGCCGGGCCGGGGCCCGGTGCCGCTGCCGCCCACGTAGCCGGGCGCGCCCGCCGCCGCGGCGCCCTTGACGCCGACCGCCTTGGTGCCCATCGCGCCCAGGGCCGCCACACCGACCAGGGTGCCGCCCGCCGCGGTGAAACCCGAACCGCCGCTGCCGACGATCGCGACGGCCGGAGTGACCAGTCGCATGAGCGCGGGCAGCACGAACGCCACGCTGCACAGCAGCACGATCGCGACCAGCATGCGCTGGGCCTGCTCACCGTCGGGCAGACCGCCGGTCGGGGTGAGCGAGTCGACATGGCCCGCGGTGGTGAACGCGATCATGTAGACGATCGCCGCCACCGGTTTCCACAGCATGAAGGCGATGATCCAGCCGATGAGCTTCTGATAGGACTGCTTGCCGACGTTCATGCCGGAGGCCGCCGCCGCCAGCGGCAACACGCCCGCCGCGATCACCAGCAGACCTTGCCGGACGATGGCGAGCACGATCTGCGCGAGGGCGCCGAGCAGGCCGACGATCGCGATGATCAGCACCAGGCCCGGTGAAAAAGCTTGCAGCTTGCTGGTTTTCACCATCAGCTCGGCGAGGTCCTTGGCGTTGCCGTTGGTCGAGTCGCTGATGATCCACTCCGCGAAACGATCCGACGCCTGCGTGCCCGCCACGATCACCGCGCCCAGCATCCAGGAGCTGAACACGACGCGGGTGAACATCCGGAACGATTCGGCCGCCTCGTTCATCGTGGCCCCGCGTCTGGCTTCGGCCAATCGCGCGCCGGAGAGGATCACCGACGCTATCAACAGCAGGATCTGCGCTTGATAGGTGTAGTCGTTGATCTTCGTGAACAGTGAGCCGGAGTCGCTGACCGCCTCGTTGGGCACCTTCATCCAGAAGGTCAACGCCAGGATGATGGCCTGGCCGAGACCGTTCATCAGCGAATCGACCACCTTGCCGAAGGTCGAGTCCCAGGCCTTGTCCTTCACCGCCTCGGCGGCCTGGCCGGGATGCGAGGCGGCATTGCCCGCCTTGCACGCGGCGGACGCGGCGTCACCGAGAGAAATGCCGGGCAGTCCGACGTTGTCGAGCGTGTCATGAATCTCGTTGCACGTCTCGTCGAAACCGTAGGTCTGGCCGTAGGCCACGGTCGGCGTCGCGATCATCACCGTGAAGATGACCGCGAATATCGTGACTAGGCGCCTCACCATTGTGTCCACCCCTCGATGCTCCGCAGGGACTCGATCTGTACTCGCTCGTCACCTGTCACCGGGGTGAGCTTCCAATCTCCGTCTCGCCACCGGACCGCCAGGCGCATGCCCACCCATGTTGGTTGGCCATCAACTGTTTCTCGAGCCTTTCTCGCAAACTGCACTTTCGCGAAATCATCTGCATAGCTTTCGATCCGGAACGCATCCGAAGCGAACAACAGGGGCCTCAGCTTGTCGGGCAGGCGGTCGGACACTTTGCCCTCGGCGACGAGCCGGTCGTACTCGGTCAAGTACTGCGGCGTCACATCGACCAGCCGAATCAGCAGGTCACGATCTTTGGGATTGGCGTTGGTCCGCCAGTAGATCTGCTCGGCGGCCAGCGCGGCGCCCTGCGGAGTGTGCGCGAAGCCCAGGGCAGCGGAGCCGTCGATCCTAGCGGGGCCGTCGGAAGCGGAGAAGCGCACGACAGGACCACCGAACACCCGCTGCCATACGCCCTCGCCGCTCGACGGCGTGGGTGCAGCGGAGATCCATCCGGGCGTGCCCGGACGCTGCTGTTGGTCCGGATGCTGGGGCAGGACAACACCTGTCGCGCGGATCGGCACATCGACCCGGCGGCCGAACATGTCGTTCTCGGGATTACCGAAGGCCGCGCCGCCGGGATCTACAGCGGTGCCCGATGTCGTGCCCGTCGCAGCGACCGGTTCGTCTCCGGATGCGTTGTCTCGCAGAGCGACAGTCGTCAGTGCAACCGCGAGCGCGACACTGATCACCGCGCCCGCGCCCATCAGCGCCAAGGGCATCCGGCCGGATCTGCGCGTGGTCACCATCTCGTCCACCCCGTCAACGATTCGAGGTACTCGGTCTGCGCGTTGTTGGTGGTCGAGGGCTTCAGGCGCCAGTCCCCTGCATCCCACACCATGACCAGGCGCGTCGCCGCCCACAGCTGCTTGCCGTCCACCACCGGTCCCCTGGTTGCCAGCCGGATGATGGCGAGATCGTCGGCGTAGTCGTCCACTTTGAACGCGTCCGAGGCGACGAAGTAGCGGGTCACCTTCTCCGGCTGCTGCTGCGGCAGACGGTCGTCGGCCAGCGCCTTGTCGTAGGCGGCGATCTGCTGGGCGGAGACTCGGACCTGCCGCACGTACAGGTCACGGTCGGCGGGACGCGCGTTGAGCCGGTAGGTGATCTGCGCCGCGGCCAGCACCGCGCCCTGCGGGGTGTGCGAGTAGCCGACGGCCAGGTCGTCCTCGATCCGCGTCGGCCCGTCGGAGGTGGAGAACGGGACGGAGGCGCCGTACACCCGCTGCCAGCCGTGCGGTTCGGTGGTGCCTTCCGGCGCCGCGGTCAGCCAATCCGGATCGGTGGGCTTGCGCTGGCGGGAGGGGTCCTGCGGAAGCGGTTGTCCGGCCGCATTGTTGGGGATATCCACCCGTCTGCCGAGGATGTCCACCTCAGGGGTGGCGAAGCCGGTGCCGCCCGAGCCCTCGGTGACGGCCGGTGCGCCGCTGATGCTCTCGTCGTCGCGGCCGACGAAGACGAAGATGCCGACCACCACGATGAGCGCCAGCACGGCGGCGGAGGCGACGACACCGAAGGAGACACGGTCGCGCGCGTACGACTCCCTGTCGCTCACGTCGGTGCCTCCAATTTCACTATGTCGGTGGGTAATGCGTCGATCGAGTCGATGGGTCGTGCGGTCGAGTCCGGATCGGGAAGCCGCAATCTCCAGTCGTCGCCGAACCATTCGACGGCCGTGTGGTGCACCGCCTTGGAGCTGTCGGAGTATTCGGTGTACACGTCGACGGTGGAATGCCGCTCGGTGTAACCGGTGATCCGGTATCCCAGCAAGCGGGGAGCGAACTCCGGTCCCGCCGGGCCGGTGATGGACAGCTGCACCCGGTTGATCGCCCACTCGTCCTTGGCCGGGCCCGGAACCACTTCCCTGGCAGCCACTTTCGCCCACTGGGTATCGGCGGCCACCGCCAAGCGGACCGAATGGGTCAGCGCGGCGATGCCCGCCCCGCGTGGCGAGTGGTCGAAACCGGTCGCCGCGCCGTCGGCCGTCGAGCGCGGCCCTTGGTCGGTGTGCGGCAGCGGCACACCTTGGAACGGCTGCCACCGGACGTTGGTGGGAGCGGCCGACAGATCCGGCCCCGCCGAGTCCTCGTTACCGCCACAGCCGACCGCCGCGAACAGCAGCGCGGCGCCCACGACTCCGGCCGCGGGGCGGCGGATGTCGCGCCGCCACGCCGCGGAGTCCGCAGGCCGCAGTACTGTCGAATTCATTCCCGCGTCGTCCCCGTCCCGATCCGGCGGCTCACGCGGGCAGGAACGCCAGGGCGATCCCCGACGCCGTGCTCGCCACCACGGCACCCAGCAGACTCATCAGGACGCCGTGCGAGGCATCGTTCATGGCCAGATCGCTGCGGAAGGTCAGCCACAGCTTCCCCGCGGACACGATCATCCAGGCCAGGCACACCAGCAGGACGAACCACAGCAGCCAGTTCAGCAGCTGCATCAGCGGTGCCAGAACGTCGGCGGGCATCTGTTTGTAGGCCAGCAGCTGCGCCGCGGGCATGCGCACAGTACTCATCGCCGACATCAGGTGCCGATGACGGCGTTCATGATGGTGCCCGCGCTCGTGGCGACCACGCCGCCGATCATCGCGCCCGCCACCATCTTCGGCGACTCCAGACCACCGCCGGTCCACTTCTCCCAGGCGAACCTACCGCCGGCGTAGATGATCCCGCAGATCCCGGACAACAGGACGAACCACGTGAGATACCGCACCAGCTGCAGGATCTTCTCCGAGCCCGGCGGCGCCTCGGGCGTCGGATTACCGACTTGCGCGAGTACGGTGCCGTACGTGTCCTGCACGGCGAGGAGGATCATGCTCATCGGGTGCCTTTCTCGAATAGTGGGTGGTTGTCGCCGATGCGATGCGGACGTTCACTCATCGGACGGCTTGCGGAGATCGGGTGACCGGCGGTCGTAGCTGGCCTCCTCCAATGCCGTCCGAGCGGCCGCCACGATGTCGGCGCCGAGCTCCCGGACATCGAGCGGGACTTCCTCCAGCAGATCGAGCTTGCGCTTCTTGGGCGGCAGCGGGTCACCGGGCGACCACACCGGCAGCTGCTCGGGTTCGACCAGCGTCCACTCCTCGTACCACGGCACCTGCCACACCTGCCCGGCCAGGGAGCCGACCACGTCGCGGTAGCGCCGGATCTCGGGAGCCATCCGGCCGGGCCGCGCGGCGACGGTGATCAGGCCGAGCACGTCGCAGGGACCGGCGAAACCCGAAAGATGCTGGCGCAGAAGGTCGTGCGCGCGGGACAGCCCGGCGATGGTCTCCCTGGCGACGAGGACGACGAACGGACTTTCGCGGTCGAAGACGCCGGGCCAGCGGCGGCCCGAATCCGCCGCGGGCGCAAGCACGTGCGCGAGGGTACTGGCTCCGGCGCCGCCGTGCACACCCAGCAGCCAGACCAGCGGCGCACGGCCGACACCGGGGACGGGGCGGTCCCAGACGGCGGCACGGCGGGACTCCGGCGGGGCGATCACACCGGCGGGCGCGGGGTCGGGCTGACGCGGAAAAATCATGGCGGCGGTCATGATGCCACCCCGGCGAGCAGGCGCCCATATGCCCGGCGCGTCTCGGCGGCCAACGAGGCGTGCCGCACCAGTTCACCGCGGGCCAGATGCGGATCGTAGGGAATCTCCCTGATATCGCGGACCCAGCCGGACAGGTGCTCACGCAAATGATCCGCTACCCGGGAGTCGTCACCCGGATACTGGTGGGAGACGACGATGGTGGTATCGCCGACGACGCCGCCGCCGTGCCCTTCTCCGGTGTCACCGAACTGGTCATCGAGCCATTCCAGCGCGACCCGCAACCGGTTGGCCGCGTCGGTGCGGGCCGGAATGGCAAGTACCAGAGCAACATCCGCGTCGTCGAGCAAGGGCGTCAGTTGCCTCGCGGCAATCGGATGTCCCCCGTCGTAGACGGCGGTGTATCCGGCGTCGTGCACCGCGCGGGCGACCGTGAGATACGTCGCACGCCTGCGCAACGGCGCGGCATCACGCCAGAGCAGCCCGATGCCGGAAGTCGCGCGTGACAGGCACTCCTTGAGCGGCGCGGGTTCGTCGTCACCGCGTCCATACAACCAGGACTGCAAGCTGATCGGGTGCAGATGCTCGTCCGCGCCGCGCAGCGCGAGATCGCTGCCCGCCGTGGTGGCGTCCACCGCGACTGTCGGCGTCCCGGCCGTACCCAGTTCACCCGCCAAGCCCAACGCTGTCGTGGTGGTTCCCGCACCACCACATCCGCCGACCACCAGGATCGGCCGTTGCACCGGATGATCCGCCTCGGAGCCGTCACCCTTGCGGCGCCGCAACCGCACCACCGGAGCCTTGGAGCGCACCGGCCGGCTCGACGCCGCACCCTCGCCGGGCGCTTCGTCGAGCCAGCGGCTCCAGTCCTCTCCCATCGCCTCTGCTCTCCTTTATCCGGCCGCGATACCCGTGATCAGGGTGCGGCCGTCGATCACCGCGGTGGTGACCACCTGCCTGTTGTACGTGGCGGGCGCGCCGCCGGGCCGATACTCGGTGACCTCGACCGAATACCGGTTGTCGCCGACGGTCACGATCCGCACGCAATGCGTGGTGCCCGCCGGAACCGAGTCGATGCCCCGCTGGATGACCCAGGCGGGCTGGACGTCGGCGTCCGGGGCGACGGCCGCGCGGGCCCGTTCCCCGGAGCGCTCCACGTAGTACGCGTACTGGAACGACAGCACCGCGTCGGGCCCGGACCCCGTGCCCCCCGCCTCCGCGCTGCGCACGATCGCGTCGCTGCGCTCGGTGGGGCAGGCGCCCGCGCTCACCGCGCGCGGATTGCTTCCCGCCTGCGCGCTGCCGACGGTGAGCTGGACCGACGCGGAGACATGCGAGTCTCGCGGCTGCGCGGCGCGATCACCCGCGGCGCGCAGCAGGAACAGGACGCACACGGCTGCCACGGCGACGATCAGCACCGCCGCGATCACGATGAGCAGCACGCGGGCCCGGCGCATGGCGGGGTGGTCGCGGGCGGCTTGCCGCAGCCCGCGCGAGACCGCGGGGCGTGGCCGGTCGACGGGCTCGTGGTCGTCGTCATCCGCCCATGGGAACTGCGCGGGACCGGCCTGCCTCGGCGCGACGTAGTCGTCGTCGGGACCGGGAGCGTGCCCGGTCACCACCCAATCCGACCACCCGCCGGTGAACTCGCTGCGCTGCGCGGGCAGATCCGCCGGGGCGTCCTCGGGTTTGCGCTGCCACGGCTCGTCGTCGTCGCGAATGTAGTCCGGATAGCGCGAAGGGCCGTCGTCATCCACCGGGATGATGGCGTTCGCCCCGTCCCGCTTGCCTGCCTCCGGCGCACCGGTCTCCGGCTCCAAAGCGCCGTACCAGCGGGAAAGCTGTTTGTACGACTTCAACATTCCCCCATTCCCGCAGAGCAGGGCACGCAGTATCGCATCGTCGGACCCTCTCGGCGATCAGTTCGTGGAGAACGGGTAGGCGTTGGGTGTGCCGGGTCGGTCGGTGGGCGGAATCGATGTCACGCCGCCGGATGAGGCGCCATCGGCTCCTGTCCCGAACGGAAATTGTCCCGTACCGGACGAACTCGGCGTGGGAGACGCGCCGGAGCCGTCTCCGAAGAATCCCGTCGGCTGCTTCTCGAGCACTCCCCGCGGCTGGAGCTCGCTGCCGAAGGCGTCGGCGATGTCGCGGGCGACGGCCGCGAACCAGTCGGCGACGAACTGCGTGGGAGCGTCACCGTTCGCCGAAACGGTCGCGCTGGTGTAGGCGGTGTGGCGCTGCACGGTGTCCCAGTAGCGCACCCAGGTGGTCGTGTTCAGCAGTTCACTGTTGTCGGTGATGTTCTGCACCACCGCGTCGAACGCTTGGGTGACCAGCCGCACCCCGGTGGTCGGCGGAATCAGCTGGGGAATGGCGCCGAGCAGCTTGGCGCCCAGCGACAGCAGTGCGGCGGGCGGGTTCGCCAGGCCCGCGGTGGCCAGCTCGGAGATGTTCGCCGGGGCGAGCACCGACCGAACCACGGTGATCACGGAGTTCAAGCCGATCATGCCGACCTTGAGCAGTGCCTGCAGCGCGCCGGGCAGATTCAGCGGCGTGCGCGGGTCGGAGGCGTCGGCGAGGCGCTGCGAGATCGACTTCTGCGGCGATATCGCCAGGGTGGCCAGTGAATTGCCTTGAATATCCTCGGCGACCACCCGAGTCGCGGTCTTGATCGAGGTGAACGCCAGCGCCTGTGCGATCGACACCAGCGACGCGATCGGGTCGCCGCCACTGAGCTTGGACTGGCCTGCCACGTTGGCGACCGCCTTCAAAATGGGCGCGCCGTCCGGGGCGTCGCAGGCGAGATCGCCCGCCGCGCAAAAACTCGCCACCCGGCCGGTGAGCGCCCCGAAGTTGGCGGCCTTGTCGCGTTCCGGGCCGATGCCACCGCCGGCGGCGGGCGCCTGCGGCAGGGCGGCGATGGATTCCAGCCGGTCACCCGAGGTGCCTGGCGCGGGGTCCGGGGTCGCTTTGCCCGGCGCGCCGGGAAACAGCGGTGCGCCGGGATTGCGGGTGGGGTCGCCGAACAGCGCGACGGCGGCCACCTTCTCGGCGGGCAGCACGCCATGGCCCTGGCCGATCTCCTGCGCGAACACCGAGGCGACATGCGCGCCCTGCGAATAACCGACCACCGCGAAGCGGCTGTCCGGGCAGGTGGCGGCGACGGTCTCGGCCATGCTCCGCAAACGAGTGAGGCCACCGGCCACTGACTCCGAGTAGGGCACCACGCCACCGGCTGTCGCACCGCCGAAGCCGGATTCGTATGGCACATAGGCACGGTCGACCAAGCCGGTCTCGGGAGCTTTCGCCATCATCGGCCGGAAGACCGTGGAGAGCATGCCGGTGTCGGTGGTGGGCGCGGCGTCGGGCGACGATTCACCGGTGCCCTGAATTCCCAAGGCGTACAACGCCGGACATGTCGCGATGCGGAGATTCGTGGAGGGGCCCGCCGGATTCGACGGCTCCGCCGTGGCGACACCGGCGGTCGCCACAGCCACGGCGAGTGCGACCAGCATCCCCGAGAGTCTTGCCGTGTATCCAGTCATAGCGATCCGCAATCAAGTCGTTTGCCGCAGCTACCCTCAACGCCATGAAACGCAATAGACCGTAACAGATTCCGGCTATTACTGCCGCATCGCCGGAAAAATTTCGTGACACGCCGATAGGAACGCGACACACCGTGGCACGTTCCCGGTTTCAGTCCGACAAGTTTCCGGTAGCGCACAACGAAAGGCAACCCGGAGCCGGAGCGCGCGCGGCCGAAACCGGTTGCGCCAACAGTTAATAGACAGCTATCGCAACTGTCAGGCCGCGGAGGTGACGCGGTAGACGTCGTAGACGCCTTCGACGTTGCGCACCACGTTCAGCAAGTGGCCCAGGTGTTTCGGATCGCCCATCTCGAAGGTGAACTTGCTGATCGCCACCCGGTCGCCGTGCGTGGCCACCGACGCGGACAGGATGTTGACCTTCTCGTCGGCCAGCACCTTCGTCACGTCGGACAGCAGCCGCGTGCGATCGAGCGCCTCGATCTGGATGGCGACCAGGAACACCGAGGACGGCGACGGCGCCCAGGACACCTCGATGATCCGTTCGGCCTGCTCCCGCAGGGAACCGGCGTTCGTGCAGTCGGTGCGGTGCACGCTCACCGCGCCACCGCGGGTCACGAAGCCCATGATCTCGTCACCGGGCACGGGGGTGCAGCATTTCGCCAGCTTGGCGACCGTGCCCGGAGCACCGGGGATCAGCACGCCCGCATCGCCGGTGACCCGCTGCCTGCTCGGTGTCGTCGACGGGGTGGAGCGCTCGGCCAGCTCGTTCTCCACGTCGCCGATGCCACCGAGCTGCGCCATGAGCCGCTGCACCACGTGATGCGCGGAGACCTGGTGCTCGCCGACGGCGGTGTAGAGCGTGGAGATGTCGGTGTAGTGCAGCTCGTGGGCGACCGCGGTCATCGCGTCGACGCTCATCAACCGCTGCAGCGGCAGCCCGACACGGCGGACCTCCTTGGAGATCTGCTCCTTGCCGCTCTCCAGCGCCTCCTCGCGCCGCTCCTTGGCGAACCACTGGCGAATCTTGGCCTTGGCGCGTGGCGACACCACGAAGTTCTGCCAGTCGCGGCTGGGTCCGGCGTTCTGCGCCTTGGAGGTGAACACCTCGACGACCTCGCCGTTCTCCAGCTGGCGCTCCAGCGCGACCAGGCGCCCGTTCACCCGGGCGCCGATGCAGCGGTGGCCCACCTCGGTGTGCACGGCGTAGGCGAAGTCCACCGGCGTCGACTTCTGCGGCAGCGTGATCACGTCGCCCT
This sequence comes from Nocardia sputi, assembly GCF_023501985.1. Taxonomy (NCBI): domain Bacteria; kingdom Bacillati; phylum Actinomycetota; class Actinomycetes; order Mycobacteriales; family Nocardiaceae; genus Nocardia; species Nocardia sputi. The sequence continues at coordinate 82,026 of NZ_JAMFLC010000031.1, forward strand.
TCGGCGTGAACACGAAGATCTCCGGCGACTTCAAATCGAAACGCAGCGACTCCAGGAACTCGGCCGGGTCCGCGGCCTCACGCTGCCAGTCCAAGAGCTGGCGCATCCACGCCATGTCGTCGACCTCGGCGGTGTCGTTGGAGTGCTTGCCGCGGGTCTCCTTGTAGCGCCAGTGCGCGGCGATGCCGAACTCCGCGGTGCGGTGCATGTCCTGGGTGCGGATCTGCACCTCCAGGGGCTTGCCGTCCGGGCCGACCACGGTGGTGTGCAGCGACTGGTAGACACCGTAGCGCGGCTGGGCGATGTAGTCCTTGAACCGGCCCGCCATCGGCTGCCAGAGCGAGTGCACCACGCCGACGGCCGCGTAGCAGTCACGCACCTCGTCACACAGGATGCGGATGCCGACCAGATCGTGGATGTCGTCGAAGTCTTTCCCCTTGACTATCATCTTCTGGTAGATCGACCAGTAGTGCTTAGGGCGGCCCTCGACGATCGCGTTGATCCGGGAGGCGGCCAGCGTGTTGACGATCTCGGCGCGCACCCGCGCCAGGTAGGTGTCGCGCGAGGGCGCGCGGTCGGCGACCAGCCGGACGATCTCGTCGTATTTCTTCGGGTGCAGGATCGCGAAGGCGAGGTCCTCCAGCTCCCACTTCACCGTCGCCATACCGAGGCGATGGGCAAGGGGCGCAATGACTTCCAGCGTCTCCTTGGCCTTCTTCGCCTGCTTCTCCGGCGGCAGGAAACGCATGGTGCGCATGTTGTGCAGCCGGTCGGCCACCTTGATCACCAGCACGCGCGGGTCCCGGGCCATCGCGATGATCATCTTGCGGATGGTCTCGGCCTCGGCGGCGGCGCCCAGATTGACCTTGTCCAGCTTGGTGACGCCGTCGACCAGGTGGGCGACCTCGGAGCCGAAGTCCTGGGTGAGCTGGTCGAGGCTGTAACCGGTGTCCTCCACCGTGTCGTGCAGCAGCGCGGCCACCAGCGTGGTGGTGTCCATGCCGAGCTCGGCGAGGATGTTGGCGACGGCGAGCGGATGGGTGATGTAAGGGTCGCCGGATTTGCGGAACTGATGCTTGTGCCGCTCGTCGGCCACGTCGAACGCGCGCTGCAGCAGGGTCAGGTTCGCCTTCGGGTACAGCTCGCGGTGCACGGTGGCCAGCGGCTCGAGCACCGGCTTGACCGCGGCGATGCCACGCTGACCGGTCATGCGGCGTGCCAGACGCGCACGTACCCGGCGTGAAGCCGAGCTCGGGACGGCGGCGGAGGCGCCCGGCTGACGCGGAGGCGTCGGACCGGCCGGTGGTTTCGCGGGCAGCGCAGCATCGGTGGCGCCCGCGCCGTTCGACTGCGGGCCTGTCGATTGCTCGGCCTTCGCCTCGCCCAGATGCCGAGTCATGCCACCACCTCTCCGCGCCTCGATCGGACCACCCTATCCGACCGGTGCAACCTCCCGGACCACCAACTTTAGTCCGGCCGGAGCACCGACGTCCGATCAGCTGACCAAGGATGCGCATCGGAGTCCTCGGACGAGGAAAGGACGTGGGCGCGGTGCTGTTCCGGTCACCCGGACAGACGCCGCATATCGGGCGCGCACGCCCGCCGGACTCGGCCGTTCTCCTGAGACACGCCGACCCACCACACCGTGTCCCCCTGCGTCAACCAGCGCGTTCGCCCGATGAGACATAGCCCCGCGGCGCTCAGCGCGGCAATCACCCCGAGCGGGACGATCGACCGGAAGCGAGACCCGAGATCCGGAAGTGGACGCGTGGGGCGGGTGTCCGGGGCTCGGTCAGCGAATCGCGGCGGGCTGGGGTCCGGCCGACGGAGGTCGAGCGGGTACGGGCTCGGGACGAAGAGAGAGGCCGTCGAGATCGGAGGCGGGGGCCACGTCGAGAAGGTCCAGCACGGTGGGGGTGATGTCGACCAGGGTCGCTCGGGTGCTGGTGGCGCCGGGCCGGAAGTCCGGGCCGCGCGCGATGACGAAATTCGTCGTCTCGTCCGGCGACTGACCGCCGTGCCCGCCTTTCGGCGTATGGCCGTGGTCGGCGGTGACGAGGACGGTCCACCGCTCGGCGGGGTGGGCGGCGGCCCTGGCGTCGACGGCGGCGACGACGCGGCCGACCAGAGCGTCGATGCGTCTCACGGCGTCCAGGTAGGCGCCGGAGGCGCCGCCCGCGTCGTGACCGGCGCGGTCCACCTGGTCCAGATGGGTGAACAGCAGGTCGGGCGCGAATCTGCCGATCGCGGTGACCACGGCGTCGGTGGTGGCGGCGTCGGTGCGGGACTCGTCGCGGTCGTCGGGCACCGGTGCGGTGGAGACGACCACGTCGGCGCGCGGGCTGCCGCTGCCGGTCATGGTGGCGATCTGGTCCCAGGTGGCGATGGACTGGGTCTTCAGTGACGGCCGCGCCCGTTCGAGGTGGGTGAAGACCGTCGGGTACCGCGCGAACGGCGCGGCGGTGAACTGGTTGTTCGTGATGCCGTGCTTACGATCCCACACCCCGGTCAGCACGCTGGCCCAGGACGGCCCCGAGATGGTGATGTGCGGGGCGATAGATGAACGGCTCAGCAGGCCCTCGCCTGCCAGTCGCAACAGATTCGGCGCCTGCGCATGCTCGATCTTGTTGTACATCAGCCCGTCCAACCCGATCACGACTACTTTGGCGACCGGAGCCTCGCCCTCGGCGACTCCGATCGCGGCGGACAGCGGAAGGAACAGGATCGCCACGACGGCAACGACTTCCGACAGCAGTCGCGCTCGGCTCATACCGCGAACCATGCGGGACCGACCGGTGCGCCCGATAGCCCGTCACGGCAATGTTCACGGACGTTTCATCGAGGGCCGCACTGCCCGTAGCCTCGCTGAACAGCCGTTGAACGAGACATAGCGTCCTTTGACACGTCCTCCGCCGATATGGCTGGCTAGTCGTCGTGACCGCAGCGCGCACCGCACGGTGCATTCGCGTCGCGGCCGTCGCCGACCTGCATATGCGCGCGGCCGTGGCCGGACATTTCCGTCCCGATTTCCTCCGCCTGGCAGCAGACGCCGACGTCCTGTTACTCGCAGGCGATCTGACCGATGGCGGCACCCCAGCCGAATCCGATCTGCTGTGCGCCGAACTCGATGATCTCCCGGTGCCGGTGGTGGCCGTGCTGGGTAATCACGACCACGACGACGGTTCCGGCCACCTGATCGCGGCGCGGCTCACCGCGCTGGGCGTCCACGTGCTCGACGGCACCGCGATCACCCTCGAGCTCAACGGGATCCGGCTGGGCGTCGCCGGAGTCATGGGCGGCAGCGGCGGCTTCCCCGGCCATCCCGGCAACCCTGACGAGGGGTCCGCCGAGCATCGCGCGCGTATGCGCCGCGGACCGCTCGACGCGCTGCGCCTGCGGCAGGCACTGGACACACTCGATTGCGAAACTCGCGTCGCCCTCATGCACTTCGCGCCTGTCGTAGACACCTTGGCCGGTGAACCAGCCAAAATCTTCGCCGGTCTCGGCTGCCATGATCTGGCCGGGGCGGTCGACGCGGGCGGGGCACTGCTCGCCGTCCACGGACATGCGCACGGCGGAACGGAATTCGGCCGGACCCAAGGCGGTGTGCCGGTGCGCAATGTCTCCTATCCGGTGCTCGGGCGCGCCTACGCCGTCTACGAGACCGGCCCTGACCCGCGTCCGGCAACCGCCGGGCAAGTACCCTCGCCGCCATGACGCTCGCCCGCTCGCTGCTCCTGTTCGCCCTCGCCGCGCTGGCCGAGATCGGCGGCGCCTGGCTGGTGTGGCAGGGCTGGCGGGAACACCGCGGTGTGGTCTGGATCGCCGCGGGCGTCCTCGCTCTCGGCGCGTACGGCTTCGTCGCCACCTTCCAGCCGGACCCGAATTTCGGTCGCATCCTCGCCGCCTACGGCGGTGTCTTCGTCGCGGGCTCGTTGGCCTGGGGCGTGCTGGTGGACAAGTTCCGCCCGGATCGCTGGGACTACCTCGGTGCGGTGATCTGCCTTGTCGGCGTCGCCGTCATCATGTACGCGCCGCGCCGCTGACCGAAGTATCCGGGCCCACACGGAACCGTGGTGGTGCCGGTCCGCGTCCGAACCGCGATGCGGGCAACAACCCGCCCCGCGGTGAGTACGCCGTTCATTCCTGAGCGCCGGAGGCCCATACCGCGGCAGGCCGGCCGGTCGCTTCGACGGTGTTTGCCGGTACGCGCCAGACCCGGGAGGGCCGCCAGGGAAAGTCGCCCGCACGGCGCCTTCGACTATCGGGCTCGATCGAGCACGTTCGGAGTCACCTTCCGGGCAGGTAGATCTTCAGCGTGGCAACCCATTCCGACACATGAGGCGTGCGCGGATCAGTTCTCGGCGTCGAGCAAGCCGCCGATGAGCATCGTTCCCGGCCCCTGCCTGCCACCCGGGCCGGGCATCCACCGGACGTCGGTCGCGGTGAGCGGCTCGCCACACTCCCGGCACACCACCACCCCGGCCGTCGGCCGCCCGCACTCGCGATGCACCACGACGGCGGGCGGCCCTTCCACGCCCGCCAGCCATTTGTCGCCCCAGCTGATCAACATGGTGAGCACTGGATACAAGTCGCGCCCACGTTCGGTGAGCAGGTACTCGTAGCGCACCGGATTCGACTGGTAGGCGCGCTTTTCGACGATGCCGTGCTTCTGCAGCCCATCGAGACGCGCGACCAGCACGTTCGAGGCGATGCCGAGATCGCGGCGGAGATCCTCGAACCGGGTCAGCCCGACGAACAGGTCACGCAGGATCAGCGGCGTCCAGCGCTCTCCGATCGCGTCGACCGTGCGCGCGATCGAGCAGACGATGTCGGAGAAAGCAGCCTTGGCCATCAGGCCAGTCTAGTCCGTTGCTTTTTGCAAGTGACTTGAACTAGGTTCGGACGATCGACGAGAAAAGGGGTGAGCGGACATGTCCGATGCGATCGCCGAGTTCCGCAGGGCGACCGAGACCGGTGACATCGATGCGCTGACGCAGGTCTTGGCGCCTGACGCGGAACTGATCTCGCCGTTGTCGGGCCGGCTGGTGTTCCGCGGCCGAGACGATCTGCGGGTGCTGCTCTCGGCGGCCTACGGCAGCCTCACCGGCTTGCGCTGGACCGAAGAGATCGGCGCGGGCACGCGGCGCGTCCTGCTTGCCAGCGCCACGATCGGGCCGTTCCGGCTGACCGAGGCGCTGGTGCTCGGCCTCGACGAGCACGGGCGCATCCGCACGTTGCAGCCGCACTTACGACCCTGGCTCACGCTCACCTACCTCGCGGTGCGGTTGGCACCCGGCCTGTTCCGGCACCCCGGCGTCCTGCGGCGCGCCGCCCAGGCCGCGTAGCCACCGCGTACCGGCCACCGCGTACCGGCCACCGTGGCCGGATCGACGGCGAGTCAGGTCACCAGCGTCTCCGACAGCCCCTCCGCGGTCAGCTCGAGGCGCCGGGTCACCCCGATCTCGTCGAGGAAACGCGGATCGTGACTGACCACGATCAGCGCGCCCTCGAAGCCGGCCAGCGCCTGGGTGAGGTGCTCCAGACTGGGCAGGTCGAGGTTGTTGGTCGGCTCATCCAGCAGCAGCAGCCGCGGCGCCGGATCGGCCAGCAGCAGCATGGCCAGCGCCGCACGCAACCGTTCACCGCCGGACAGCGCCGCTGCTGCGACGTCGGCGTCCGCGCCCCGGAACAGGAAGCGGGCCAACTGCGCCCGGATCCGCTCCGCCGACGCGTGCGGCGCCGTCGAGGCGACGTTCTCGAACACCGATCGCCGCTCGTCGAACACGTCCAGGCGCTGCGGCAGCATCCGCCACGGCACCTTCGGCCCTTCCTGTGCGACGCGTCGCAACAGCGTCGTCTTTCCGACGCCGTTGCGGCCGGTCAACGCGATCCGCTCGGGCCCGCAGATCCGCAACGTCACCGTCGGCCCGCACGCCAGCTCGACCTGGTCCAGCTCGATCACGTCCTGGCCGGGATACAGCCGCGTGTCGGGCAGCTCCACCCGGATCTCCCGATCGTCGCGCAACAGCTCCTTGGCCTGCTCGAGCTGTTCCTTGGCGGTGTCGAGCTTTTCGATGTGGTTGTTGCGCAGCTTGCCGGCCGACACCTGCGCCTGCCGTTTGCGTTCGGCCATGATGATTTTCGGCTCCCGCTTCTGGTCCCACATCTTCTGCCCGTACCGCTGTCTGCGATCCAGCTTGACGCGCGCCTCGACGAGTTCGCGTGCCTGCTTGCGGACGTCGCTGCGCGCATCCCGGATCGCCGCGCGGGCCGCTTCCTGCTCTGCGGCGACGATCCGCTCGTACTCGCTGAAATTCCCGCCGAACAACCGGAGTTCGCCGTGGCGCAGCTCCGCGATGGACGTCATCCGCTCCAGCAGCTCACGATCGTGACTGACCGTGAGCACTGTGCCGGAGAACTGACCGACCACCTCGTAGAGCCGCCCGCGAGCCACCTGATCCAGGTTGTTCGTCGGTTCGTCCAGCAAGAGCACGTCGGGCTCGGCGAGCAGCTCGGCGACCAGTCCGAGCAGCACCGTCTCGCCGCCGGAGAGGGTGTCGAGTGTGCGATCGAGCTGTCGCACCGAGTCCGCGACGTAGTGCAGGCCGAGCCGGGCCAACAACGCCAACGCCCGCTCCTCGACGTCCCAGTTGTTTCCGACGAGGTCGAAGTCGGCGTCATCACCCTGGCCGGACTCGATGCGGTGCAGCGCTTTTCGGACTTCCGCGATGCCGAGTACCGCGTCGACGCGCTGGCCCGCGCCCAGACCGAGATCCTGGCGCAGATACCCGAGCTGCCCGCTGACCGTGATGGATCCACGAATCGGTCTCAGCTCCCCCGCGATCAATCGCAGCAACGTGGACTTGCCCGCACCGTTTCCACCGACCAAGCCGATGTGACCAGGGCCGAGGACGGCATCCAGCCCCTCGAAAACCGGGGTGCCGTCCGGCCAGCCGAAAGTGAGATCGGAAAAAGACAGATTGGTCATGCCAGCTCCCAGAGGTTGCAACGAAACACGGCGCGCGAATGCAGGCCGTACGAGTGGCTACCTCAGATGAGCAACGGCAGAACTCCGATCAACGGGGATAAGACTCATCCAGGTTAAACACAACTCGGCCGGATGCGCCAGTGCGATCCGGATCACACTTCTGCGGTCAGGACGACGCGCCGACGACGGCCGCCGCGGCCGCAGGCAGCGGATAGGGCCGCTCGTCCGGAAGCCAACGAGCCGCCGCCTCCAGCTTTCCGGCGGCTACCATCTGCCGCAGCTGCCGCACCTCCGGCGTGACATCACGGATACCGGTGATCCAGCGGTCGACGCAGTGCCCCACGGCGATGCCGCCCAAGCCCACTTGCAAGGAGCGGTACGACAGTGGCCGATGCCCGAGATCGCGTTCCGGGTCCCATTGGATGCGCACCGGACTCGCTTCGAGCCGCTCGGCCCATGCCTTTCGGTTCGAATGGAGTTTCGGCTCGTAGTGGCTCAGGCAGGAATGCGCCAGCGCCCATTCGAACCCGGCTCGGGTGATGGTGACGGCCAAGACGCGCTCTTGGCCGGGCTTGCTCGCCCACCCGCAGCGATACATCATCCACAGGAACGAGGGCTTGACCCACGTCATCCGCTCCCGGCGGAACGGGGCGACGAAAGTGCCTGCGGCAAGGGCTGGTTCGACGATCTCCGGCGCGTACGCCTGGTAGACGACGATGGTGTGCTCGTCGTAGACCGCCCGGATCCGGCGCAGCGGCTCGTCGGTTCGCATGCCGCGATCCCGGCAGCCGACGCCGGTTGCGGGCAACGAAGTTTCCGCGCGGCCACCGATGGCCGCGGTCGCGGGAGATCCCGCGCACCCGGTCTTGCTCTGGCTCAGATGTGGACGATCGAGGTCAGCGGGTAGTCGCCCTGCCGTTCGCGCCCGCCGAGGAAGCCCAGTTCCAGCACGACCGCGGCGGCGGCCACCTCGGCGCCGGCCTGCTTGAAGAGTTCGGCGGCCGCGGCCAGCGTGCCACCGGTGGCGAGCACGTCGTCCAGCAGCAGGATCCGCCGCCCCGCCAGCTCGATGCCGTCCGCGGGAATCTCCAACGCGGCGGTGCCGTATTCCAGGCTGTACTCCCGGCTGATCACCGGCGGCGGCAGCTTGCCCGCTTTGCGGATCGCGAGCACACCGGTGCCGAGGGTCGCGGCGACACCGGCCCCGAGCAGGAAGCCGCGAGCGTCGACCCCCGCCACCAGGTCGGCGTCGGGCGCGCACGCGGCCAGGCAGTCGATCACCGCGCGGAAGCCCTCGGCGTCGGCGAACACCGGGGTGAGATCGGCGAAACGCACACCCGGTGTGGGGAAGTCGTCGTGCCAGCGGGTCAAACGGTCGACCACTCGTGCGGCATTGGTGGTCCGTTCGGCGGCTATGTCCTCGGACTCGATTGCCGCATGCTTGCTCATCGACACCTCTCCATGATCACATCACCCACACCGTCTGTCACCGCTCGAGCACCCACCGGTCCATGTTCCAGCCGGATCCGGCCTGGGTGGGGGCGGCGATCCCGTTGCGCAGCCCCTTGCCGAAGGCGATCGTGCGCGGGGTGGCGAACAACGGAATGCTCGGCAGCTCCGCCCACAGCAGGTTTTCGGCCTCGGTGAGCAGATTCAGCTGGGCGGCCGAGCTGTCGTCGGCCCCGAGCTGCTCGGTGATCGCATCGTAACGGCCGTTGCCGAACCGCCCGAAATTGAGCCCGCTACCGGTGCGCAACGCACTGGTCGCGGCCACTCCCGCAATCGAGCCCGCCGGACCGGAAGACGACGCGGTGCTGCCCAGGACGGCGTCGACCTTGCCCTCGGTGAGCCGGGTGGGAGTGAAATCGGACGAGCCGGCGTCCACCACGGTGATACCCGCCGATTTACAGGCTTCGGCGATCATGGAGACGGTCTGCGCGCGGCGATCGTCCGGCCCCAGGTAGCCGATCCGGACGGTCGGGTTCGGCGCACCGGAGGCCGCGACCGCCCTGGTCGAGTTCGCCACGTCGCCGCCGGAGTACTTGTTCGACGCGCTGATCACCGCCGGGTAGAGCAGGGAATCCTGCTGCACGATGTGGGCGTTGAGCGGGCCGGAGCCGAGCCCGGTCTTCGGTGCGTCGGGCACCTTGCCGAGCTTGTCGAACAGTGTCTGCCGCGGCAGGCACAGCGCGAAAGCACGGCGCGCCTCCACCGAGGCGAACACTCCACCGGTCGTGAGTACCAACTGCTCGGCGCCCCGTCCGGGCAGCGTCTGCACCGAGAAGCCGCTCAGATTCAGGTCTTTCACCGAATTCGCGCCCACGTCCAGCACGCCGACGGCGTTCTCGCCGACCTTCTGCCGCACATCGAACGTCTTCGGCCACACCACGATTCGCCCGGTCGCCGGTTTGTTGCCCCACCAGCGCTCGTTGGCGACCAGCACCAAACCGTCCTCCTTGCCGAAGGATTCGATGCGGTACGGCCCCGACGAGGGGAAGCGCGACAGGTCCAAGCGGCCGTCGGCCGGGATGGTCCATCCGGTGTTCCAGAACTCCGCGATCCGGCCGAGGGCGTTCGGGTCGCCGGTCTGCAACGCCGAAACGACGTTGGGCACGTTCGCCACCCGGGCCGCGACGTGCGCGGGCATCAGCTCACCGGCCGCGAACAGGTTGCGCCACGGCAGGTACCGGCGCCCGGGCCGGAACACCACCGTGGCATCCCGCGAGCCGGGCTGGCAATCGACCCGCTCGATGGCGTCGTAGCCGCTGGTGCCCGCGGCGTCGAAGAGCGGAACCGGTCCCCGGTCCCCAGGTTTGGTGTACCGCCCGCTGCGGGCGGCCCAGGCCAGCACCAAGTCGTCGCACGAGGTCGGGACCCCGTCGGAGTACACGCCGTCGGGGTTGAGGCGGTACTGGATGGTCTGCGACTCGCCCGGCACCTCCTTGGCGGTCCCGAAGTCGGTGTCGGCGACTTGCTGGCCGTCGGGACCGGTGTAGAAGAATCCGGTGAGCACCCGCGAGAACACCGCGACGGAGCCGGAACCGGCCCCTAGCGTGCTGCCGCCGTTATAGGTGGCGATGGTGGCATCGGTCGCGTAACCGATGGAGGGCACCTGGTTCTTGCTCGAGCAGCCGACCATCAGCCCGGCGGCCAGCGTGCCCGCAACGAGCGCTCCGATCAGTCGTACCGCCCTGCGTGGCTGTCGCATGAAACCCCCTGCCTGGTGTCAGTTCCGCCTCTTGTGTCGTTTCCCGCTCGGGCGCGCGCCGGGGCGCGGCGCCTGCGCGGCCTCGCGCTGTCGGCGCGGAGTCTCGTCGAAGTCCCGGCCCGCTGCCCCGCGCGCCCGGCGCTCGGCGGCGATACCCGCACGGGCGCCGGCCGCACCGGCCCGCTTCGCCAGAACCTTCTTGGTGTGGGTCGCCACTGGGCCCCAGCGCTCCTTGATCGACACCAGCAGTGGCGTCGCGAAGAAGATCGAGGAGTACGTGCCGACCAGCAGGCCGACCAGCTGCACCAAGGCTAGGTCCTTGAGTGTGCCGACGCCCAGCATCCACACCGCGATCACCATCAAGCCGACGATCGGCAGGATGCCGATCAAGGCGGTGTTGATCGAACGCATGAGTGTCTGGTTCACCGCGAGGTTGGCCTGCTCACCGTAGGTGCGCCGGGTCAAGTGCAGGATCCCGTGGGTGTTCTCCTCGACCTTGTCGAACACGACGACCGAGTCGTAGAGCGAGAAGCCGAGGATGGTCAGGATGCCGATCACCGTCGCCGGGGTGACCTCGAACCCCACGAGCGAGTACACGCCCGCGGTGACGCTGACGTCGAAGGCCATCGCCGCCAGGGCCGCCAGGGCCATGTGCGTCTCGAAGCGGACCGCGATGTAGACCGCGACGAGCACGAGGAACACCGCGAGCGCGATGAGCGCTTTGCGGGTGATCTGGCTGCCCCAGGTCTCGCTGACGTCGGAGGTGCTGATCGCGGCCAGGCTCGGGGTGCCGTTCTTGTCCTTCGGCTGGAATTCGGCGAACAGCGCGTTGTTCACCGCCTCCACCTGCTTCTGGTCCAGCGCCTCGGAGCGGATCAGCATGGTGGCCGAGGCCCCGGTGCCGACGGTCTGCACCGAGACCGGGTCGGTGCCGATCGCGCCGCGGTAGACGTCCTCCACCGCGCTGGTGGTCGCGTTCCCCGCGGGGAACTGGATGCGCGAACCGCCCTCGAAATCGATGCCGAAATTGAAGCCCCGGAACAGGATGCTGGCCAGCGAGACGAGCACGATCACGGCGGTGATCAGATACCACATCCGGCGCTTGCCGATGACGTCGATCGCGCCGGTGCCGGTGTAGAGGCGGGTGAAGAAGCCGTGCTCGGGTGGCCGCGGCTCGGTGAGCGCCGGGAACACGTCGGTGGTCTCGGTGGCGCTCGACTTGTCGAGCGAGGGAGTGGTGTGGCTGTTGGTCATCGCGTCCTCACGCCTTCCCGACGGCGGCCTGGGCCGCCTTCCGCTCGCGGGCGATCTGCTGGATCGCGCCGAGGCCGTTCACCGACGGTTTGGACCAGAACGCCGTCCGCGAAGCGAGCAACACCAGCGGCGAGGTGACCAGGAACACCACCACGACGTCGAGGATCGTGGTGAGACCGAGGGTGAACGCGAAGCCCTTCACCTGGCCGACGGCCAGGATGTACAGCACGGCCGCCGCGATGAAACTGACGGCGTTGCCGGACAGGATGGTCCGGCGGGCGCGCTGCCAGCCGCGTGGGGCCGCGGAACGGAAGCTGCGGCCCTCGCGCATCTCGTCCTTGATTCGTTCGAAGAACACCACGAACGAGTCGGCGGTCATACCGATACCGATGATCAGACCGGCGATGCCGGCTAGGTCGAGGGTGAAGCCGATCCAGCGCCCGAGCAGCACCATGATGCCGTAGACGGCCAAGCCGGAGGCGACCAGGGACAAGCCGGTGACGAAGCCCAGCATCCGGTAGTACACCAGGCAGTAGAGCAACACCACGGCCAGACCGACCGCACCCGCGATCAGACCGGCCTTCAGCGACGACAGGCCGAGCGTCGCGGAGACCGTCTCGGCTTCGGAGGTCTGGAACGACAGCGGCAGCGAGCCGTACTTCAGCGTGTTCGCCAGCTCCTTCGCCGACGTCGCGGTGAAGTTGCCCGAGATCTGGGTGCGGCCGCCCTGTTGCGGGCCCTGCTGCACGACCGGGGCGCTGACCACCTTCGAGTCGAGCACGAAGGCGACCCGCTTGTAGACGTACTCGCCGGTGAGCGAGGCCCATGCGTCACTGCCGCCGGACTTGAAGTCCAGGTAGACCTCGTGCCTGGCCTGCTGCTGGTTCAGGCCCGAGGTGGCGTCCTTGATCTCCTGGCCGTCGATGCGGCTCTTGTCCAGCAGGAAGACCTCGGTGCCGTCGGTCGAGCAGGTGACCAGCGGAAGCGCCGGATCGTCGTTGCCGATGAGCGGATCGGCCTTCGCGCAGTCCAGGGTGGCCAGCGCGGTCTGCTGCACGGCCGGATCGGCGCTCTGCCGCAGCGCCTTGGCGGCCTGGATCTCCCTGGTGGCCTCTTCGGTGGGCGTCAGGGCGGGATCGGCCGGCGGCTGGGTCGGCTGCTGGGCGGGGAACACACGCTGCTGCGGAGCGGGCGTGGGCTGCGTCGTCTCCGGCGTGTCCGGCGTCGCGGTCGTCTCCGGCTGCGCGGCGGGGGCGGGTTGCGTGCCCGGTGCGGTCTGCGGGGTGGCGCCGCGTCCTGTCGCGGGAACGGCCTGCAGCACGGGGCGGATGTAGAGCTTGGCGGTCGTCGCCAGCGCGCGCGCCTGCTGCCCGTCGTCGCCGGGCACGGTGATCACGATGTTGTCGCCGTCAATGACGACCTCGGAGCCACCGACGCCGAGACCGTTGACGCGGTTCTCGATGATGTCCTGCGCCTTCTTCAGGCTGTCCTGGCTCGGCTTGCTGCCGTCGGGCGTGCGTGCGGACAGCGTGACCCGGGTGCCACCCTGCAGATCGATACCGAGCTTGGGTGTCGGGGACTTGTCACCGGTGAAGAACACCAGCGCATAGACCACAGCCAGCAGCGCGGCATAGACGCCGAGCAGCCGGAGCGGGTGCGCCGATCCTTGGGAAGGTGGCACAGTACGTCATCTCCTAGGCGGGAAGTCGAGGATGGAACAAGCGGGCATGCACCAGCGACGCCGGGTGCGCGGACGGACGGCCGCGGCGACAATCCGGCGAGCCGGGGCACAACCGGACGATCAGTCCTTGGTCAGGCGGGTCTCGGTCTGCTCGGTGGATTCCTCGACGGCCTCGGGCGTGTCCGAGCCGGTGGCGTCCGCGCCGGTCTCCTCGGTGCTCGCCGTGTCGTCGGCGCGCACCTCACGGATGGCCTGGCGCAACCACGTGGTGACCACGTCCTCGGCGATCTCGAGGTCGACCGTGGTGTCGTCGAGTTCGACCACGGTGCCGTACAGACCCGACGTGGTGATGACCTGATCGCCGATCTTCAGGTTGTCCTGCATGCTGGCGACCTTCTCGGCCTCCCGCTTCTGACGGCGGACACCGAGGAACATCGGCACGAGCAGGGCTACCAGTAGCAGCGGAAACAGCAGTTCCATCGTCGAAGTCAGTCCCTAGTGTTGTGGGTGGATGGACAAGTACCCACACAGTCTGCCAGTTCGCCGCGCGCGTGCCACACCGGCACACCTGCTGGGCAGCTACAACGTTCCTTCACACAGCGACTCGCCCGCCGGAACATACTCCGGCGGGCGAGATCGTGTGTGCGGCGCGGCCCGGCCCCGGCTCAGGCCGTCTTGCCGTAGACGTAATCCTCCAGCGGAAAGCCGACCGCTTCGCGGTGGGCGTTGAGGGTGCTGGTGGGCCGCAACAGGGCGGCCTCGCCGTGCGGGTTGAAGTAGTAACTGCGCGCCGTGGCGCAGTCACCGCCGTAGAAGACCGAGGAACCGAGCTTGGCGGTGACCCGGTCCAGGAACGCCGCGTTGGCCTGCTCGGTGACCTCGAAGGTGGTCTCGCCCCGGCGGCGCATCTCGCCGAACAATCTGCCCATGTGCTTCATCTGCGCTTCGATGGTGGTGAAGTAGGACAAGCCACTGTAGGAGTAGGGACTGTTGAGGCTGAGGAAGTTGGGGAACTTCGGCACCGTGATGCCCTCGTAGGCCTGGAAGCGGTTGTCCCGCCAGAACTTTCCGAGATTCACCCCGTCACGGCCGATGATCTCGATGGCCGGGAAGTTCACGTCCCACAGGTTGAAACCGGTGGCCAGGATCAGCGTGTCGATCTCGGTCTTGTGCCCGTCGGCGGTGACGATGCCGTCGGGCTCGATGTGGTCGATCGAATTCGTCTCCAGCCGTACGTGCGGCTGGTTGAACGTGGTGAAGTAGCGGTTGGAGAAAGTCGGCCGCTTGCATCCGAAGTCGTAGTGCGGTGTCAGCTGCTCGCGCGTCTGCTTGTCCCGCACGGACGCCCGCAGGTGCGCTTTGGCCAGCGCGGCCGCGCCCTTGTTCATCAGCCTGGCCTGCTTGAAGTGCAGTACACCGACCACCATCAACGCCTCGAGCAGGCTGGTGTTGACCAGTCGCGCGGCCTTCTGCGTGGCGGGGACCCGTTCGAACAGCTTCCGCACCGCGGCGGGGATCGCGGTGTCGATCTTGGGGACCACCCAGATCGGGGTCCGCTGGAACACCGTGAGCGCCTCGGCCTTATCGGCCACCTCGGGCACCAGCTGCACGGCTGTGGCGCCGGTGCCGATGATCGCGGCCCTGCGGCCGGTGAGGTCGAAGTCGTCCTCCCAGGCGGTGGTGTGGATGATCTTGCCCGCGAACGAGTCGATGCCGGGGAACGGCGGGGTGTAGGGCTGGGACAGGAAGCCGGTCGCGGTCAGCAGATAGCGACCGGTGACGGTGTCGCCGCCCGCCAGCGAGACCACCCAGTGCTGCTGCTCTTCGTCCCAGCGCGCGCCGTCGACGGTGGTGCCGAAGCGCATCCGCCTGCGCAGGCCGTACTTGTCGGCGACGTGCTCGGCGTACTTCTTCAGCTCCGCGCCCGGCGCGAACAACCGAGACCAGTGCGGGTAAGGCTCGAACGAGTACGAGTAGGTGACCGAGGCGATGTCGACCGCCAGACCCGGGTAGTGATTGACGTGCCAGGTGCCACCGAGATCGTCCTCGCGTTCGAGGATGACGTAATTGCTCAGACCCAGCCGATCGAGCTGAATGCCCGCTCCCATGCCTCCGAACCCCGCACCGACCACGACCGCGTCGTATTGAGGCGCCACACCGAACCTCCTGCTAGCTGAACCGCATATCACAGAATGACACATCATTCCGTTGCTGACGACTGTATCATCGGCTAGGTGACGAAGCCATCCACGCGTGCCGAGCGACGCAAAGCCGAACTGCGCCAGGAGATCATCGACACCGCGTTCGTCTGTTTCGCGGAGAAGGGCTATCACGCCACCGGCATCGCCGACATCGCGGGGCAGCTGGGCATCGGACACGGCACCTTCTACCGCTACTTCAGCAACAAGCGCGACATCATCGATCACGTCATCGACGATCTGGCCGCGCGCATCATCGCCGCGCTGGGCACCGAGAACGCCCCGGACGCCGCCGCCGATCTCGACGAATACCGCGCCCAGATCGACCGAATCGGCGTGGCTCTCACCGAGATCCTGCTGGCCGATCGCCGGGTGGCCCAGCTGTTGCTGTTCCACGCCACCGGCATCGATGACGAACTCACCCAGCGGCTCTACGGCCTGCTCGACACCGCCGACGCGCTGACCGCGGGCTATCTCGACCACGGTGTCGAGCAGGGCTACCTGCGCGCCGACCTGGACACCGTGAACACCGCGCGTGCGGTGACCGGCATGCTGATCGGGGGCGTCGTGTACTCGTTGCGGGAGCCGGACGAGGCCGCGATCGCCGGGCTGAACCAGGCGATCCGACGCCTGCTCGTGGACGGTGTCCGCAAGGACTGAGCAACTCGGCAATCCCCCTGACACGACCACCGGCGCTAGGGTGAGGCGCACTGATCCGACGCTTTCGCCAGGGGGACGGCCCTTGTTCGCTAGAGGCCAGGGAATCGCGAGATTTTCCTTCGGAGCGGCCCGACGCACCGAGCCTGACAGAATGTGGCCCGTGACCCCCGAGGACGTGCGCCGCACCCGTTTCGCGACCCCGACGCCCGGGCATCGCGCCTACCACGCGGACGAGGTAGACGCCTTCCTCGAGCTGGTCGCCGCGACCTTGGCAGGGGAGGGCGAACTCGCCGCCGACGATCTGCGGCGTGTCGGTTTCGGCCCGCCTCGGCTCGGCCGGCGCGGCTACCGCGCCGACCAGGTGGACGAGTATCTCGATCAGCTGCGCGTCGAGCTGGAGTTCCGCCAACGCGGCGTCCGGCCGGTGCCGGGCGCGAACGGCGACGGCCACAGCCTGCTCACCGCCGATGACGTGCGGCGCATGCGATTCACCCATGCCCCGGTCGGCCGACGCGGATACGACGAGGAAGAGGTCGCCGCGTTCCTCGACCTGGTCACCGCTACCCTCGCGCACGGCGGACCGGGCAGCCTCACCATCGACGACGTCCAAGCGGTCCGATTCACCGAGGCTCGCCTCGGCACGCGCGGCTATCAACGCGACGAGGTCGATGCCTTCCTCGACTTGGTCGCCGCCGCGCTGCGCCGCCGCCGTTGACCCGCCACCGCGGGTCGGTTCACGCGAACGCGCGGTTCACTCGAACAGGTCCAGGGTGGGGTGCGGCTCGCGACCGCGCACTTCGATGGAGCCGAAGACCAGGTCCGGTGGCGGGACGAGGCCGAGGTGCTCCCAGGCGGCGGCGGTGGCGACCCGGCCGCGGGGTGTGCGCGCGACCATGCCCGCACGCACCAAGAACGGTTCACAGACCTCTTCGACGGTCGCCGCCTCCTCGCCGACCGCTACGGCCAGGGTGGACACCCCGACCGGGCCACCGCCGAAACTGCGGACGAGCGCGCCTAATACCGCGCGGTCGAGGCGGTCGAGGCCGAGCACGTCCACGTCGTAGACCTCGAGCGCGGCCTGCGCGATCGGACGGGTGATCCGGCCGTCGGCACGGACCTCCGCGTAGTCGCGGACGCGACGCAGCAAGCGGTTGGCGATGCGGGGCGTGCCGCGCGAGCGGCCCGCGATCTCCGCCGCCGCCTCCTCCTCGATGACGACGCCGAGGATGTGCGCCGACCGTTGCAGGATGCGCAACAGCTCACCGGGCTCGTAGAAATCCATGTGCCCGGTGAAACCGAAACGATCGCGCAGCGGCCCGGTCAACGCTCCGGACCTGGTGGTGGCGCCGACCAGGGTGAACGGGGCGATATCCAGAGGAATGGAGGTCGCGCCCGGCCCCTTGCCGACGACCACGTCCACCCGGAAGTCCTCCATCGCCAGATACAGCATCTCCTCGGCGGGCCGGGCCATCCGGTGGATCTCGTCGATGAACAGCACGTCGCCCTCGACCAGATTGCTGAGCATGGCGGCGAGGTCGCCCGCCCGCTCCAGCGCGGGACCGGAGGTGATCCGCAGGGCGGTGCCGAGTTCCCCGGCGATGATCATCGCCATGCTGGTCTTGCCCAGCCCCGGGGGGCCGGACAGCAGGACGTGATCCGGTGTGCCGCCGCGCTGTTTGGCCCCACGCAACACCAGCGCGAGCTGTTCGCGCACTCGGGGCTGACCGATGAAGTCGTCCAGTGACTTCGGCCGCAGACTCGCCTCGATCTCACCGTCGGAATTCAGATAGTCCGGGCTGACCGGGGATTCGGTGGGTTCCTCTGGGTGGTCCATGACGCCTTACCGATTCTTGCCGAGCATGCCGAGCGCGGCCCGCAGGGCGGTGGAGGTGTCGGCGGCGGGCTGGTCGACCAGCACCGCATCGATCGCTTGTTCGGCCTGCTTGGCGGAGAATCCGAGCCCGACGAGCGCTTCGGCGACCTGATCGCGCACCGGCGTGCCCGCCGCCGGCGCCGATCCGGGCGGACCGGAGGGCACCGGAACGAGATTCACCTTGTCCCGCAGTTCCACCACCATGCGCTCGGCGCCGCGCTTACCGACGCCCGGCACTCTGGTCAGCGCGGCCACGTTGCTTTCGGCCAGCGCCTTGCGCAGCGCCTCGGGCTCGAGTACCGCCAGCACCGCCATGGCGAGACGAGGTCCGACACCGGAGACGGTTTGCAGCAGACCGAACAGGTCGCGGGCCTCGGTGTCGGCGAAACCGTAGAGCGTCATCGAGTCCTCGCGGACGATCATCGCGGTGTAGAGCCTGGTCTCCTCGCCGCGGGTGAGCCCGGCCAGCGTGGACGGCGTGGCGTTGAGCCGGTAGCCGACGCCGGCCGCCTCGATCACCGCATGGTCGAGGGCGATCTCCAGCACCTCACCGCGTACCGACGCGATCACCCGTGCACCGCCTTCCGTTGTTCGGCCAGTCGTTCGATGTATCGGCGCTGCGCCGCGGCCGCCGCGGCCTCCGCCGTCGCCATCCGCTCCAGCAGCGGGGCCCGCCAACAATGGCAGATCGCCAGAGCGAGCGCATCCGCCGCGTCCGCCGGTTTCGGCGCGGCAGGCAGACCGAGGATGCGGGTCACCATGGCGGTGACCTGCTTCTTGTCCGCGCTGCCGTTGCCCGTGACCGCGGCCTTGACCTCGCTGGGTGTGTGGAACGCGACCGGAATTCCCCGGCGCGCGGCGGCCAGCGCGATCACTCCGCCCGCCTGCGCGGTGCCCATGGCGGTACGGACATTGTGCTGGGCGAAGACGCGTTCGATGGCGACGGCCCCTGGCTTGTGGGTGTCCATCCACCGTTCGGCGGCGTCTGCGACCGCGAGCAGGCGGTGGGCCAGATCCATATCCCCGGGTGTGCGGACCACGTCGACGTCCACGGCGGTGACCTTCCGCCCCGATCCGCCCTCGACGATGCTGAGGCCGCATCGGGTGAGTCCGGGGTCGACGCCCATCACCCGCACGACAACCCCTCTCACAGACGCGAACAACTGTTCGAGAGTCTAGCGAAGGCTTGGCCTTTCGCCGTCCAGCGACACGGCAGGCTATCCGCCCGCTTCCGGGGCCTCCCCCGGCAGCCCGAGCAGCTCGGGACGGCTCGCGCGAATCGCCCACTGCCGCGCGGGATCGGCGACCAGGCGCCGCGCGGCCAGGTCGAGCAAGCCACCGATGTTGGTCACCGTCGCGGCGACCACCCCGTCGGCACGGGTCAGGACGTGCTCGACTCGATAGGTCTTACCCGCACCCCGCTGCCAGGCGCACGACACGTCCACCGAGTCGCCGCCGCGCAGTTCCCGCTGGAAGCGCAGCACGGTCTCCAGATTGACCGGGCCCAGACCGGAAGCGATCAGTTCGTCGACCGAGACACCCGCCGCCTGGACGCACGCGAAACGCGCGTGGTCGGCGAATTGGTGGTAGGCCGCGCCGGTGACGTGCAACTGCGGATCCAGATCGGACACGCGGACTTCGATTCGAGTACTGAACGACACGAGCCGACTGTGCCAGGAGGCACCGACACTGATGATGGAAAAGATCTTGATCGTCGTGTCTCTGGCACCGACTGTCGCCCTGCTGGGTTGACCATCACTTGGTCTGACCGGCGGTCAGGGTCCCGCGCGCCGGCCG
>NZ_JAMFLC010000032.1:0-68994 GCF_023501985.1 Nocardia sputi
GGGCCGGAGGAGGCAGCGGAGCGTGACCACGCAGGTCCCCGCTCGTGCCGGAGAGGGACCCGGCATGAGCGGTCAGGGCCGGAGGAGGCAGCGGAGCGTGACCACGCAGGTCCCCGCTCGTGCCGGAGAGGGACCCGGCATGAGCGGTCAGGGCCGGAGGAGGCAGCGGAGCGTGACCACGCAGGTCCCCGCTCGTGCCGGAAAGGACACAGCATGAGTGCGAACACGCCCGTTCTGATCAAGGGCGCGCTGCTGTACGGCGAAGGCGAGCCGGTCGACGTGCTCGTCGCCGACGGCGAGATCCGCCGGATCGGCGCCGATCTCGACGTGGTCGACGCCGAGATCATCGACGCGCAGGGGCAGATTCTGCTGCCCGGCTTCGTCGACCTGCACACCCATCTGCGTGAGCCGGGCCGGGAGGACACCGAGACCATCGAGTCCGGATCCGCCGCGGCCGCGCTCGGCGGCTACACCGCGGTGTTCGCGATGGCCAACACCAGCCCGGTCGCCGACTCGGTGGTCGTCACCGACCACGTATGGCGCCGCGGCCGGGAGGTCGGCCTGGTCGATGTGTACCCGGTCGGCGCGGTCACCGTCGGTCTGGAAGGCAAGCAACTCGCCGAGATGGGGACGATGGCGGCGGGCGTCGGCGCGGTGCGCATGTTCTCCGACGACGGTCACTGCGTCTACGACCCGCTGATCATGCGCCGCGCCCTGGAGTACGCCAACTCGCTCGGCGTCCTGATCGCCCAGCATGCCGAGGAGCCGCGACTGACCAAGGGCGCGATCGCGCACGAGGGGCCGACCGCTGCCCGGCTGGGCTTGGCCGGCTGGCCGCGCGCGGCGGAGGAGTCCATCGTGGCGCGTGACGCTCTGCTGGCGCGCGACGCGGGCGCCCGGGTGCACATCTGCCACGCTTCCACCGCGGGCACCGTGGAGCTGGTGAAATGGGCGAAGTCGCAGGGCATCGCCATCACCGCCGAGGTCACCCCGCACCACCTGCTGCTGGACGACTCCCGGCTGGAGACCTACGACGCGGTCAACAAGGTCAACCCGCCGCTGCGCGAGGCGTCCGATGCCGCGGCGCTGCGGCAAGCGCTGGCGGAGGGGATCATCGACTGCGTCGCCACCGACCACGCTCCGCACGCGGAGCAGGACAAGTGCTGCGAGTTCGCCGCGGCCCGGCCCGGCATGCTCGGCCTGGAGACAGCGCTGTCGATCATCGTGCGGACCATGGTCGAGCCCGGGCTGCTGGACTGGCGCGGCGTCGCCCGCGTCATGAGTGAGCGTCCGGCGGCGATCGTCGGCTTGGACGAGCACGGCAGGCCGCTCGAGGTCGGCGAGCCGGCGAATTTGACGCTGGTCGACCCGAAGGCGAGCTGGACGGTGCGCGGAACGGAACTGGCCAGCATCGCGAACAACACCCCGTTCGAGGCGATGACCTTCCCGGCGCGGGTGACGGCGACGTTGCTGCGCGGCCGGGTCACCGCCCGCGACGGCAAGGCGCTGGGCAACCGGGCGGAGGCGTAGATGAACGAGCGCGGTGTTCGAGGAGGTTCTTGAGTGGAGAGAACGCTGTGGGTCGTCGGGCTGCTGGTCCTGTTCGTGGCCTGCCTCTGGCTGATGTACCGGGGCTGGCGCAACCGCGCCGCGCGTCAGGCTGAGCGCATCGGCACGTTGCCTGCCGTGCCTGCCGAACTCGGCGCGCAGGTGCTGGAGCCGACCACCGGCCTCTACCTGGGCAGCACGATCGCGCCCAGCTGGCAGGACCGGATCACGGTCGGTGACCTGGGTTTCCGGGCCACCGCGGAACTCACGCGGTTCGAACGGGGGATTCTGCTCGAACGCGACGGCGCGACCGTGATCTGGATTCCACAGGAATCCATCACCGCGGTGCGCACCGAACGCGGACACGCGGGCAAAGTGATGACGGAAGATGGTGTGCTGGTCATTCGCTGGAAGCTGCCGACCGGAACCGAGATCGATACGGGTTTCCGCGGCGACGACAAGTCGGTCTACCCGGCTTGGCGCGGGCTTACCGCGGCGGATCAGAGCGGGACGATGACGGGAGATGACGAGGGATGACAGTCGACACGGGCGGGAGCAGGGCGGGGACGGACACGGGCGGGAGCAGGGCGGGGACGGACACGGGCGGGAGCAGGGCGGGGACGGACACGGGCGGGAGCAGGGCGGGGACGGACACGGGCGGGAGCAGGGCGGGGACGGACGCGGCACTCGTGCTGGAGGACGGCCGGGTTTTCCGCGGCCGCGCCTACGGCGCCGTGGGCCAGACGCTCGGTGAGGCGGTTTTCTGCACCGCGATGACCGGGTATCAGGAGACCCTCACCGACCCGTCCTACCACCGCCAGATCGTGGTCGCGGCCGCGCCGCAGATCGGCAACACCGGCTGGAACGACGAGGACGACGAGTCCGCGAAGATCTGGGTGGCCGGGTACGTGGTGCGCGATCCGGCGCGGCGCGCGTCGAACTGGCGCGCCACCACCACGCTGCCGGAGGAACTGGAGCGTCAGCGGGTCGTCGGCATCGCGGGCATCGACACCCGCGCGCTGGTGCGCCACCTGCGCTCCCGCGGTTCGATGAAGGCGGGCATCTTCTCCGGCGACGCCCTCGCGGCCACCGACGAGCTGGTGGCCAGGGTGAACGGCCAGCCGTCGATGCTGGGCGCCGACCTGGCGGGCGAGGTGAGCACCGACGCGCTGTACACGATCGAGCCGGACGGTGAGCACCGGTGCACCGTCGTCGCGGTCGACCTCGGGATCAAGACCAACACCCCGCGTATGTTCGCGCAGCGCGGCATGCGGGTGCACGTGGTGTCGTCCTCGACGACGCTGGATCGGATCCTCGAACTGAAACCCGACGGCGTCTTCCTGTCCAACGGCCCCGGTGACCCCGCCACCGCGACCGACGCGATCGAGCTGACCCGCGGCGTGCTGGGCGAAGGCCTGCCGCTGTTCGGTATCTGCTTCGGCAACCAGATCCTCGGCCGCGCGCTCGGCCGGGACACCTACAAGATGAAGTTCGGCCACCGCGGCATCAACATCCCGGTGGTGGAGCACGAGACCGGCCGGATCTCGATCACCGCGCAGAACCACGGGTTCGCGCTGGAAGGTGAGCGGGGCGAGCGGTTCGACACACCCTTCGGCACGGCCGAGGTGAGCCACGTCTGCGCCAACGACGGCACGGTGGAAGGCGTCCGGCTGGTCGACGGCCGCGCCTTCTCGGTGCAGTACCACCCGGAGGCCGCCGCAGGCCCCCACGACGCCGCATATCTGTTCGACCGTTTCGCCGGTCTCATGGAAGGAGCCTGATGCCTCGCCGCGAGGATCTCGAGCACATCCTGGTGATCGGTTCTGGCCCGATCGTCATCGGCCAGGCGTGCGAATTCGACTACTCCGGCACGCAGGCGTGCCGGGTGCTGCGGGCCGAGGGCCTGCGGGTGTCGCTGGTCAACTCGAACCCGGCGACGATCATGACCGACCCGGAGTTCGCCGACGCCACCTACGTCGAGCCGATCACGCCGGAGTTCGTGGAGAAGGTCATCGACAAGGAGCGCCCCGACGCGATCCTGGCCACTCTCGGTGGCCAGACCGCGCTGAACACCGCGGTCGCGCTGCACGAGCGCGGAGTGCTGGACAAGTACGGCGTGGAGCTGATCGGCGCCGACTTCGACGCCATCCAGCGCGGTGAGGACCGGCAGAAGTTCAAGGACATCGTGGCCAAGGTGGGCGGGGAGAGCGCCCGCTCGCGGGTCTGTTTCACCATGGACGAGGTCCGCGAGACGGTCGGCGAGCTCGGCTTCCCCGTGGTGGTGCGCCCGTCGTTCACCATGGGCGGCCTCGGTTCCGGCATGGCGTACAACGACGAGGACCTCGATCGCATCGCCGGCGGTGGTCTGGCCGCCTCGCCCACCGCGAACGTCCTCATCGAGGAGTCCATCCTCGGCTGGAAGGAATACGAGCTCGAGTTGATGCGCGACGGCCGGGACAACGTCGTGGTGGTCTGTTCGATCGAGAACGTCGACCCGATGGGCGTGCACACCGGCGACTCGATGACCGTCGCGCCTGCGATGACGCTCACCGACCGCGAGTACCAGAAGCTGCGCGATCTGGGCATCGCCATCCTGCGCGAGGTCGGCGTCGACACCGGCGGCTGCAACATCCAGTTCGCGGTGAACCCGCTCGACGGGCGCCTGATCGTCATCGAGATGAACCCGCGCGTCTCGCGCTCGTCCGCGCTGGCCTCCAAGGCGACCGGCTTCCCGATCGCGAAGATCGCCGCCAAGCTGGCCATCGGCTACACG
Source organism: Nocardia sputi (assembly GCF_023501985.1). NCBI lineage: Bacteria > Bacillati > Actinomycetota > Actinomycetes > Mycobacteriales > Nocardiaceae > Nocardia > Nocardia sputi. The sequence continues at coordinate 4,322 of NZ_JAMFLC010000032.1, forward strand.
CTCGACGAGATCGTCAACGACATCACCAAGGAAACCCCGGCCTGCTTCGAGCCGACCCTGGACTACGTGGTGGTCAAGGCGCCGCGGTTCGCGTTCGAGAAGTTCCCCGGCGCCGACGGCACGCTGACCACCACCATGAAGTCGGTGGGCGAGGCGATGTCGCTGGGCCGCAACTTCGCCGAGGCGCTGGGCAAGGTGCTGCGTTCGCTGGAGACCAAGGCCGCGGGTTTCTGGACCCAGGAAGACGGCGCGTGGACCGACGCCGAAGCGATCCTGGAGGACCTGCGCACTCCCACCGAAGGGCGCATCTACCAGGTCGAGCGGGCGCTGCGGCTGGGCGCGAGCATCGAGGACGTCGCCGCCGCCTCCGGCATCGACCCGTGGTTCGTCGCGGAGGTGGCCGGACTGGTCGAGCTGCGTCAGGAGATCCTCGACGCGCCCGTGCTGGACGAGCCGTTGCTGCGCCGGGCCAAGCACTACGGCCTGTCCGACCGTCAGCTGGCCGCGCTGCGGCCCGAGCTGGCGGGGGAGACCGGAGTGCGCGCACTGCGGCACCGGCTCGGTATCCGCCCGGTCTTCAAGACCGTCGACACCTGCGCCGCCGAGTTCGAGGCCAAGACCCCGTACCACTACTCGGCCTACGAACTCGATCCCGCCGCCGAGTCAGAGGTGGCGCCGCAGCGCGAGCGCGCGAAGGTGATCATCCTCGGCTCCGGGCCCAACCGGATCGGCCAGGGTATCGAGTTCGACTACTCGTGCGTGCACGCGGCGCAGACGCTGTCGCAGGCCGGGTTCGAGACGGTGATGGTCAACTGCAACCCCGAGACCGTCTCCACCGACTACGACACCGCTGACCGGCTCTACTTCGAGCCGCTGACCTTCGAGGACGTCCTCGAGGTCTACCACGCCGAATGCGAATCCGGCACCGTCGCGGGCGTCATCGTGCAGCTGGGCGGGCAGACCCCGCTCGGCCTCGCGCAGCGCCTCACCGAGGCGGGGGTGCCGGTGGTCGGTACCAGCGCGGCCGCCATCGACCTGGCCGAGGATCGCGGCGAGTTCGGCGACGTGCTGGTCGCGGCGGGGCTGCCCGCGCCGAAGTACGGCACCGCGACCACGTTCGCGCAGGCGCGCAAGATCGCCACCGAGATCGGCTACCCGGTGCTGGTGCGCCCGTCCTACGTGCTCGGCGGTCGCGGCATGGAGATCGTGTACGACGAGCAGTCCCTCGAGGGCTACATCTCCCGCGCGACCGAGCTCAGCCCGGAGCACCCGGTGCTGGTCGACCGGTTCCTGGAGGACGCGATCGAGATCGATGTCGACGCGCTGTGCGACGGCGAGGAGGTCTACCTCGGCGGCGTGATGGAGCACATCGAGGAAGCGGGCATCCACTCCGGCGACTCGGCCTGCGCGCTGCCTCCGATCACGCTGGGCCGCAGCGACATCGAGGCGGTGCGCCGCTCCACCGTCGCGCTGGCCAAGGGCATCGGCGTCCGTGGCCTGCTCAACGTGCAGTACGCGCTCAAGGACGACGTGCTCTACGTGCTGGAGGCCAATCCACGGGCGAGCCGGACGGTCCCGTTCGTGTCCAAGGCCACCGCGGTGCCGCTGGCGAAGGCCGCCGCGCGGATCATGCTCGGCGCCACCATCGCCGAACTCCGCAAGGAGGGGATGCTCCCGGGCGAGGGCGACGGCGGGCACGTCGCGCTGGACGCTCCGGTGGCGGTGAAGGAAGCCGTGCTGCCGTTCCACCGGTTCCGCCGCGCCGACGGCAGCGGCGTGGATTCGCTGCTGTCGCCGGAGATGAAGTCCACCGGCGAGGTGATGGGCATCGACGCCGATTTCGGCACCGCCTTCGCCAAGAGCCAGACCGCCGCCTACGGCTCGCTGCCCACCGAGGGCACCGTGTTCGTCTCGATCGCCAACCGGGACAAGCGCGCGATGGTCTTCCCGGTCAAGCGCCTGTACGACCTGGGCTTCCGCATCCTCGCCACCGAGGGCACGGCGGAGATGCTGCGCCGCAACGGGATTCCGTGCGAACAGGTGCGCAAGCACTCCGAGGTGCGCCCGGACGACGAGCCCACCATCGTGGAGCAGATCCGCGACGGCGAGGTGGACATGGTGTTCAACACGCCCTACGGCAACTCCGGTCCCCGCGTGGACGGCTACGAGATCCGCAGCGCGGCGGTCGGGGTGAACATCCCGTGCATCACCACCGTGCAGGGCGCCGCTGCGGCGGTGCAGGGCATCGAGGCCAGCATCAACGGCGGAATCGGTGTGCGGTCCCTGCAGGAACTGCACTCGGTGCTGCGTGGGTGAGCCGCGGCAGGACGGAACGGGCGAGATGAAGACCTTCGGCCGACGGTTGCGGCACGCGATGGGGCAGTTCGGGCCCGTGTGCGTCGGCATCGACCCCCATCCGGAACTGCTGCGGTCCTGGGACCTCACCGAGGATGCCGAGGGGCTCGAGCGGTTCGCCGAGATCTGCGTGGAGGCTTTCGACGGCCTGGTCGCGCTGGTCAAACCGCAGGTCGCGTTCTTCGAGGCCTACGGCTCCGGCGGTATCGCGGTCCTGGAGCGGACCATCGATGTGCTGCGCGCTTCGGGAACTCTGGTGCTCGCCGACGCCAAGCGCGGCGACGTCGGGTCCACCATGGACGCCTACGCCCGGACGTGGCTGGCCGACGGTCCACTCGGGTCGGACGCGGTGACGGTCTCGCCGTACCTCGGATTCGGTTCGCTGGCTCCGGCGCTGACGTTGGCCGAGGCCAACCACCGCGGCGTCTTCGTGCTCGCCGCGACGTCGAATCCGGAAGGGGCGCAGGTACAGCGGGCGGTCGGCACGGACGGCCGCGCGATCGCGCAGACGATGGTGGACGAGGCCGCGGCCCGCAATCCGGGCGGTGAGTTCGGTTCGGTGGGCGTGGTGGTGGGCGCCACGCTGAGCGAGGCGCCGGACCTCTCCGCGCTCAACGGGCCGATTCTCATGCCCGGGGTGGGCGCCCAGGGCGGTGGCCCGGAAACCATCCGCGACCTGGTACCCGAGGCGGTGCTCGGGGCCGTCCTCCCGAACGTCTCGCGCGAGGTGCTGCGGGAGGGCCCCACCGTCCCGGCACTGCGTGCCAGAGTGCACGAACTTCAGGACGCGTTCGCGTTCCTGCAGAAATGACCCGGAAGGCCGGCGCACCCCGCGCCGGCCTTCCGTCATTTCGGCCATCTGCGCGTGCAAGTGCACGCACACAGGTGCCGTTTACCGGGGCCTGGGCGCGTCACTGGGTCGATTTCGGGTCCTGAGCGGTGCGCGGGGTGGCGCATCGCACCTGGACGCCGTACAGGGCTCACAAATCGACACCGAATGCCGCGCGGGAGTGCCCGGCATACCTCGCTGTGACGCCCGACACGCGGAAAGAACTCGCGACACGCGGGAAATTTCCAGAAAGTTCCTGGTAGGGCGGGTGAGGGGTTGCTGGAACGATGCGCTGCGGTCCAGCAACCCTTTCGCAAACCACTCGGTCTGTCGAAAAAGCCCTGCTGGCGGCGTATTTCGCGACGTCCGCCGGGTGATCGGAGCGGTGGCGCGGACCGGCCGCTCGACGCACCACCCCGGTGCCTGCGATATCCGGAATCATGCGCTGACCTGGGGGGTGGGTTCGCAATCGGCGGACGTCGTGGGTACGGTCGCTGAGACTGCCGGGTTACCGGCAGGAGTTGATGCAATGAACGATGAGACGGAGGAACCGTGGCCCTTCCCCAGCTGACTGACGAGCAGCGCGCCGCTGCTTTGGAGAAGGCGGCTGCCGCTCGCCGCGCTCGGGCGGAGCTCAAGGAGCGCTTGAAGCGTGGCGGCACCAACCTGAAGCAGGTCCTCACCGACGCCGAGACCGACGAGATCCTCGGCAAGATGAAGGTGTCGGCGCTGCTGGAGGCCCTGCCGAAGGTGGGCAAGGTCAAGGCGGCGGAAATCATGAGCGAGCTGGAGATCGCCCCCACCCGGCGGCTGCGCGGACTCGGCGACCGGCAGCGCAAGGCGCTGCTGGCCCGGTTCGACTTCGACGCCTGACGACGAGGGTGATCGAACACACGCGGAAGGGTCGACTGGTAGTACTGGTCGGCCCCTCGGCCGTGGGCAAGTCCACCGTGGTCCGCTGTGTCCGCGAACGACTGCCCGACCTGGTCTTCAGCGTGTCGGCAACGACCCGGGCCCCGCGGCCCGGGGAGGTCGACGGCCTCGACTACCGCTTCGTCTCCCGCGCGGAGTTCGACGCGATGATCGAGGCGGGTGAGCTGCTCGAGTGGGCGGACATCCACGGTGGATTGCAGCGTTCGGGCACCCCCGCCGGGCCGGTGCGCGCCGCCTTGGCGGAAGGCCTTCCGGTGTTGGTCGAAGTGGATCTCGAGGGCGCGCGATCGGTGCGCCGGGCGATCCCGGAGGCGATCCTGGTGTTCCTGGCCCCGCCGAGCTGGGAGGAATTGGTGGCGCGGCTGACCTCACGCGGCACCGAATCCCCCGAGGTGATCGAGCGCCGCTTGGAAACAGCCAGGACGGAACTGGCGGCATGTGACGAGTTCGACATCGTTATCGTGAACGACGAGGTGACCAGCGCCTGTGAGCAGTTGGTATCGTTGTTCGTTAGCACAAATTCGAGTTCGTGACCCCCACCTGCGCATGAGCGATCCGGCCCGAGGAGGAGCCTGCCTGACCTCGTAGGGCCCGTCGCGCATGCGCCATCCACTACGGCATGAGCGAGCAAGCCCGGAGGCGGCAGCGCGCCGCACCGCGACGGGCTTCGTTCATGCGACACCCGACACCAGGAGTTCCCCTAGTGAGCAGTACGGACATCAAGGCCGCGCCCGCCTACGACACCCCGGTCGGCCTCACCAACCCGCCGATCGATGAGCTGCTCGAGCGCACGTCGTCCAAGTACGCCCTGGTGATCTACGCGGCCAAGCGGGCCCGTCAGATCAACGACTACTACAACCAGCTCGGCGACGGCATCCTCGAGTACGTCGGCCCGCTGGTCGAGCCGGGCCTGCAGGAGAAGCCGCTGTCGGTCGCCCTGCGCGAGATCCACTCCGACCTGCTCGAACACTCCGAAGGCGAGTGAGGCGACCGAGTTCGCTGTGACCACGACTAGGCCGGAGGCGTAGTGACCACAAGGATCGTCGTCGGCGTAGCCGGAGGAATCGCCGCCTACAAGGCGTGCTCTCTGGTCCGGCGGTTCACCGAGACCGGACACGACGTCCGGGTGATCCCCACCACGTCGGCGCTGGAGTTCGTCGGCAAGGCGACCTTCGAAGCACTGTCCGGGAACCCGGTGCACACCGGCGTGTTCTCCGACGTGCCCGAGGTTCCGCACGTTCGACTGGGCCAGGAGGCGGACCTGGTGGTCATCGCCCCGGCGACTGCCGACCTCATGGCGCGCGCCGCGTCCGGCCGCGCCGACGACCTGCTCACCGCCACGTTGCTGACGGCCCGATGTCCGATCCTGTTCGCGCCCGCGATGCACACCGAGATGTGGGAGCATCCGGCGACCGTCGCCAACGTCGCGACGCTGCGCGCCCGCGGTGCGATCGTGATGGAGCCCGCGGCGGGCCGGCTCACCGGCGCCGACACCGGCCCGGGACGACTGCCCGAGCCCGAGGAGATCTTCGGCCTCGCGTCGCTGCTCATGGAGCGCGCCGACGCGATTCCGCGCGATCTGGAGGGCCGCCGGGTCGTCATCACGGCGGGCGGCACCAGGGAACCGCTGGATCCGGTGCGTTTCCTCGGTAACCGCAGCTCCGGCAAGCAGGGCTACGCGCTCGCGCGGGTCGCGGCCCAGCGCGGCGCCCACGTCACGCTGATCGCGGGCAACACGATCGAGATGGCGGCGCCCGCCGCCGTCGATCTGGTGCACATCACCACGGCCGAACAGCTGAAAACCGCCGTCGACAAGCATGCCGTCGGCGCCGACGCGGTGATCATGGCCGCGGCGGTCGCCGATTTCCGGCCGACCAACGTCGCCGCCGCCAAGATCAAGAAGGGCGCGGGCGAGCCCGACGTCATCGCGCTGACCAAGACCGACGACATCCTCGCCGGACTGGTGCAGGCGCGACGCGACGGGCAGTTGCCCGGCACCGCGATCGTCGGCTTCGCCGCCGAGACCGGTGACGAGCACGGCGACGTCCTCACCCATGCGCGGGCGAAGCTCGCACGCAAGGGCTGCGACCTGCTCGTGGTCAACGCGGTGGGAGAGGGCAAGGCGTTCGAGGTCGACACCAACGACGGCTGGCTGCTCGGCGCGGACGGCACCGAGCAGGCACTCGATCACGGCTCGAAGGCGCTGTTGGCCAGCCGCGTGCTCGACGCGCTGAGTGTGTTGCTGCGCTGAGCCGACGGGTGCCTGCCAGGATTGCTGTCTGATCGGTCGTTCGTTCGCGACGCCGTCATCATTTCGGCACCGACGAGACACCGTGCGTTCGGCTGTCTGGGATGGCTGGGTAGTTGGCGCCCGTTCTGTCGGTGATTTGGAATAGTCTGAGATCTAAGGGTTGCGCGGTCGCGACATCGCGTTACTGTCGCAAGCCGATACGAGTAACCCGTTGAGGGAGAGGGAAGAACTGTGCGCACGTCCGGGAGCCGGCTTTTCACCAGTGAGTCCGTGACCGAAGGTCATCCGGACAAAATCTGTGATGCCATCAGCGATTCCATTCTCGATGCGTTGCTCGCGGAAGATCCGCGCAGCCGGGTCGCGGTGGAAACCCTCGTGACGACCGGCCAGGTCCATGTCGCGGGTGAGGTCACCACGTCGGCGTACGCCGATATTCCGCGCATTGTCCGGGAAAAGGTCCTGGAAATCGGATATGACTCTTCGGCAAAGGGATTCGACGGGAATTCCTGCGGTGTGAATATCGCGATCGGCGCGCAATCGCCGGATATCGCGCAGGGTGTGGACACCTCGCACGAGGCGCGCGTCGGGGGCTCCGACGACGAGATCGAGCGGCAGGGCGCAGGCGACCAAGGCCTGATGTTCGGGTACGCCACCAAGGACACCCCGGAGCTGATGCCGCTGCCGATCGCGCTGGCGCACCGGCTGTCGCGCCGCTTGACCGAGGTGCGCAAGTCCGGCGTGCTGCCCTACCTGCGTCCGGACGGCAAGACCCAGGTCACCATCGGGTACGACGGCGACCGCCCGGTTCGCCTCGACACGGTGGTCATCTCCACCCAGCACGCCGCCGACATCGATCTGGACAACCTGCTCGCGCCCGACATCCGCGAGAAGGTTCTCGACGCGGTGCTCGCCGACCTCGACGTGCCGTCGCTGGACACCTCGAACATCCGTCTGCTGGTCAACCCCACCGGCAAGTTCGTGCTCGGTGGCCCGATGGGCGACGCGGGCCTGACCGGCCGCAAGATCATCGTCGACACCTACGGCGGCATGGCACGCCACGGCGGCGGCGCCTTCTCCGGCAAGGACCCGTCGAAGGTGGACCGTTCGGCCGCCTACGCCATGCGCTGGGTCGCGAAGAACGTGGTCGCGGCGGATCTGGCCGAGCGCGTCGAGGTCCAGGTGGCCTACGCGATCGGCAAGGCGGCCCCCGTCGGCTTGTTCGTCGAGACCTTCGGCACCGAGAAGGTCGACCCGGCCCGCATCGCCACCGCGATCACCGAGGTCTTCGATCTGCGCCCCGGCGCGATCATCCGCGACCTGGACCTGCTGCGCCCGATTTACGCGCCGACCGCCGCGTACGGCCACTTCGGCCGCACCGACGTCGATCTGCCGTGGGAGCACACCGACCGCGCGGACAAGCTGCGCGCGGCCATCGGACTCTGACCCCGATCGGGTCGGAGTGAACGAACCCGCGGCGGATACCTCCGCTACCGAAGCGGACCGTACAGCCGCGGGTCCCGCACCTGTCGCGCTGCCGATCGCCCGGGTCCTCCCGCTGCTGTCGCCCGCGCATCTCGACCGCGACTTCGACTACCTGGTGTTCCCCGAGCTGGACGAAATCGCCCAGCCCGGGGTCCGGGTGCGTGTCCGTTTCGCGGGCCGCCTCGTCGACGGTTACCTGCTCGCGCGACTGGCGCACAGTGACCACGGCGGCAAGCTGGTCAAGCTCGAACGCGTCGTCTCCGGCGAACGCGTGCTGACCCCGGAGATCCTCCAGTTGGCCGGTGCGGTGGCCGCCCGCTACGCGGGCACTCGCGCGGATGTCCTGCGCTTGGCCATCCCGCCGCGTCACGCGCGCACCGAAACCGGTGGCGGCAAGAAGTCCGCTGCGGCGCAACCTGTTTCCACCGAAGCCCCGGTTTCCGCTGCCGATCCTGCCCTGGTCCACGGCGTTGACGAGCATGCCGTTGAAACCGAAATCGACGGTGGCTCAACCTCTGCGCAGTCGCCTGCCGTGAATTCCAGCCCTGCCGAGCCGATTTCGCAGTCGATGTCCATGAGACCTTCTGTCGGGCAGTCCGACTCGGTAGTACACGGTGCGAAAGCGGTGCGCGCGGATATCGGACCGGCCAGGGCAGCCGGACCCGGTGGTTCGAGCCCGGCGAACGGGGAGAGCGCCGTGCGGTCGCCCGTTGAAGGGGCAGATGGTGGTGAGCCTGATGCGGACCCTCACTCCGCCGCCGCGACCACGCACCCGGCCGCCCCCGCCGACTCGCCCGTTCCACAGGACCTTCCGGCCGTAGCGGTAGATCTCGCTTCCTGGGAGCGTTACGTCCACGGCGCGGCGTTCGTCGGTGCGCTAGCGGAGGGAAAAGGCGCGCGGGCGGCTTGGCAGGCGCTGCCCGGGGAGGACTGGCCTCGCCGTCTGGCCGAGCTGGCCGCAGTGGTGGCCCGGCAAGGGCGCAGCGCGATCCTCATGGTGCCCGACCAGCGGGATCTCGACCGGGTGCTGGCGGAATGTGTTGCGCTGGTGGGAGACTCCGCGGTCGGTCTGGCGGCGGGCCTCGGTCCAGCGGCCCGGTATCGGCGTTGGCTCGCGGTGTTGCGAGGTTCGGCGCGGGTGGTGGTCGGCACGCGCAGCGCCGTGTTCGCACCGGCGGCGCGCCTCGGGCTGATCGCGCTGTGGGACGACGGCGACGACACCTACGCCGAACAGCGCGCACCGTATCCGCACGCGCGTGAGGTGGCGATGTTGCGGGCGCACGAGACCGGTGCGGCGTTCGTCGCGGCGGGTTTCGCGCGCACCGCGGAGATCCAAGCCGTGGTCGAATCCGGCTGGGCGCACGATCTGGTCGCCGACCGTGCCGTCCTGCGCAAGGTCACTCCCCGCATCAGCGCCCCCGGCGACAGCGACATCGCACTGGAGCGCGATCCGGTGGCGCGGGCCGTCCGGGTTCCCGGTGTCGCCTTCGCGGCCGCACGGGCGGCTCTGAAAGAGGGGGCGCCGGTACTGGTCCAGGTGCCGCGTCGCGGATACATTCCCGCGCTCGCCTGCGGGAAATGCCGCACGCCTGCCCGATGCAGGCACTGCAACGGACCGCTGGCGCTGCCGGAGGCCGGCGGACCGCGGGGATCGGCGGCCGAATCCGGCGCGGCAGCACACAGCCCCGCTTGCCGCTGGTGCGGGATCACCGAGGCCGCGTTCCGCTGCGGCACCTGCGGGTCGCGCGCGCTGCGCGCCGTGGTGATCGGCGCGACGCGTACGGCGGAGGAACTCGGCCGTGCTTTTCCCGGTGTGCCGATTCGTGGTTCCGGCGGCGGCGCGGTACTCGACACCGTGGAACCGGGCGCGCAGGTGGTCGTCGCGACGGTCGGCGCCGAACCCGTGGTCCACGGTGGATACGGTGTGGCCCTCTTGCTCGACGGCTGGGCCTTGCTCGGCCGTGCCGACCTGCGAGCTGCCGAGGACGCACTGCGCCGCTGGATGGCCGCCGCGGCGCTGGTCCGCGCGCACGGCCAGGTCATCGTGATGGCCGAGCCTTCGATTCCCACCGTGCAGGCGCTGGTCCGGTGGGATCCGGTGGGCGCCGCGCGCGCCGAGGTCGCCGCCCGCGCGGAGGTCGGCTTCCCGCCGGCGGTTCGTCTGGCCGCCATCGATGGCACCGCCGACACCATCGCCGAACTGCTCTCGGCAGCGGACCTCCCCGACACCGTCGATCGCCTCGGACCGGTACCGCTGCCGGACGGCGCCCGCAAACCGTTCTCCTCCGGCGATTCCCCCGCCGCCGTCGAACGCTTGCTGCTGCGGGTCGAGCGCCGCTACGGAGGAGCGCTCGCGCGTGCGCTGCGCGCCGCCCAGGCGGTGCGCAGCACACACCGCACCGATGCCCCTCTCCGCGTCCAGATCGACCCGGTCGACATCGGCTGACGAGCCCCGGTGCGGCGAGTGCGTGGTTCGAGTCCGAGAAGACCGGCGAAGTGGTCCCTATCCGAGCCGGAGACGATGACGTCACCGACCGTCCGACTTGTGGCGCGGTGTTCTTCGGGCGTCAGGCGAAGACCGCTCGATTGCGCATGGCCCACTCGGCGTACTTCGTAGCGGGGCGTCCGAGCACGCGCGGTACATCGGGGCTGATCCGCTGTTCTGCGGGTGTCGGCTCGCCGAGGATCGTCAGCGTGTGCTCGACCACCGGCTCCGGCATGAAACCGAGCATCGCCGAATGCGCCTGCGCCCGAGTCAGTTCCACGAATCGGAGCCGCTCGTCCAGTGCCTCGCCGAGCGCCTGGGCCTGGGTTCGTGGAGTGGACAGTTCGGGTCCGGTGAGGGTGTAGACCTGCCCCGCGTGCCGGTCGTCGCGCAACGCTGCCGCTGCGACCGCGGCGATGTCGGCCGGATCGATCGAGGGGAGACCGACGTCACCGAACGGCGCGGCGACCAGACGTTGCGTGCGCACCGATTCCACCCATGCGTAGGTATTCGAGAAGAACCCGGCCGGTCGCAGGAAGGTCCAGTCCAACCCCGACTCCCTGATCGACTGCTCGTAGGCGATGAGCCGGGCGTAGCCGGCCGCCTCGGGCCGGGTCGCCACGCCCTGTGAGGACACGAAGACCACGCGCCGCACGCCGCCCGCCGCGGCGGTTTTCAGCACCCGCTCTGGTTCCGGACCCGCCACCAACTGCTCGCCGGTGATCAAGAGAAACAGGGTATCGGCTCCGGTGAAGGCGGAGGAGAGGCTCTCCGGCTCGCCGAGATCGGCTTGAACCGATCGGACTCCCGCGGGCGGTGGGTGGCCGGCATGCCGTGCGACGGCCGTGACCTCTTCCCCGGCGTCGGCCAGCAAGCGCACGAGGGGCGCGCCGATATTTCCGGTGGCTCCGGTGACCACGATCATGACAACTCCTAAGTTAGTTGGCTGACTTAATAAACGTAGCCGGTCGTACCCGCATTGTCTACAGTTAGTTGTATGACTGACTCAGGGACGGCAACCCGGATGGGCAAGCGGGAGCGGCTGGTCGAAGCTGCCGTGCGGGTGTTTTATCAGCAGGGCGTGGAGAAGACGACCATCGCCGACATCGCCCGCGCCGCCGAGGTGCCCGTCGGCAACGTCTACTACTACTTCAAGACGAAAGACCAGCTCATCGAGGCGGCCATCGGCTCGCACGCCCGCATTCTGGAGGCCGTGATCGCCGCGAGCGACCGGCATGAGAAGCCTTCGGAGCGGCTGAAGGCGCTGATCGCGGGTTGGGTCGCCGAGCGTGACCAGACCGTGCGTTACGGCTGCCCATTCGGCACCTTGTCCTCGGAATTGGACAAGCGGGGTGACGGGTTGGATACCGCGGCCGCGGATGTGATGCGCGTGCTGGTGGACTGGGCCGAACGACAGTTCGCGGAGATGGGGCGCGCCGACTCCCGTGAGCTCGCGGTCGCATATGTCGCGGCTTATCAAGGTATTTCCCTGCTCACCAACACTTTTCGGGACCCCGAGCTCATGGTCGACGAAGGGGCGCGGCTGGCGCGCTGGATCGACTCGCTGGTGATCTGAACCTTTTCTCGCGCCCGCGTCGGAGAACTCCCTTGCACTCGATGCATTGCCGATATATCGTCGATAGCGTGAAACGACGAACACGAGAGCCCTGGGAGGCTGACATGGAACACCGAGAACATCGAGAATTCGGCCGACGTGGCCGCGGGCCTTTGCCCGGCTATGAGGGCTTCGAACACGGCTCGCGCTTCCGCAGGGGCGGACGTCACGGCTTCGGTCCCGAGTTCGGTCCGGGGTTCGGCCCCGGCTTCGGCCCGGGTTTCGGCCCGCACTTCGGTCGCGGGCGGGGTCGCGGCGGCCGGGGCAGGCGCGGTGACGTACGCGCCGCCGTGTTGCTGCTCCTGGCCGAGCAGCCCATGCACGGATACGAACTCATCCAGCAGATCCGCGAGCGCAGCAACGACATCTGGCGGCCGAGTCCTGGCTCGATCTATCCTGCGCTGGCGCAACTGGAGGACGAGGGTCTGGTCCTCATCGAGAAGGTCGCCGGGCGCAAGACCGCTAAGCTCACCGAGACCGGTACCGAGTACGTCGCGGCGAACCGGGACGAGCTGGGCGATCCCTGGGCGGACGTGCGGGAGGACGTCGGAGCGCAGGCGATGGACCTGCGCGGGCTCGCCGCGCAGCTGATGGGCGCGGTGGCGCAGGTCGCCGCGGCGGGTACTCCGCAGCAGGCGGCGCGTGCGGCGGAGTTGCTCACCGAGACCCGCAAGTCTCTTTACCGCATCCTCGCCGAGGACGAGACCCCCGAGAAGTAGGGGAGGCGAAACACCCCGATACGGCGAGCATTTCGAGCCGATCGGAGAGATCATTGTGAGATGCGACAGCCGACTGCAGCGGGAGCTTGGAGTATTTCACACTTGCGTGGCGCCGTGCTGGCCTTGGTGGTCGCCGGCGCCGCCGCGCTGGGCCCGGGCGTGGCGGCGGCCGAGCCGCCCGGTTTGCGTCCGGCCGATGTGCCGACCCACCCCGCGCCGCCGCAGTCCGACCACCTGGCCGCCGCGTGGTATCAGAAGAGCCACCCGAACGCGGTACCGGCCGGTACCAACAACTTCGGCTGCGTCCCCAGTGCCGAGCATCCCCGTCCGGTGGTGCTCGCGCATGGTACCGACTCCTCGGCCTATTCCGACTGGGCGGGGATCGCGCCGCGGCTCACCGCGGCCGGATTCTGCGTCTTCGCCCTGAATTACGGCGGTAAACCCGGTGCGGAGAGCTACGGCACCGAGGATCTGGTGCTCAGTGCCTACCAGATCGGCGCGTTCGTCGATCAGGTGCTCGCGGCGACCGGCGCGGGCAAGGTCGACCTGGTCGGGTTCTCGCAAGGCGCCAACGTGACCCGCTACTACGTCAACAAGCTGGGTGGTGCGCCCAAGGTCGAGCAGTGGGTCGGCCTCGCCTCGCCCAGCTACGGCGGTGTGATGTACGGGCTGGTGCCGGTCGCCCAAGCGATCCCCGGCGCGTTGCAGGCGTTCGCACAGGTGACTTCGCTCGCCGCGGTGCAGCAGGCGGAGGGGTCGCCGACCATGCTGGCTCTCAACGCGGGCGGCGACACGGCGCCCGGCGTGGGGTACGTGACCATCGGCAGCCGCGTCGACGAGATGATCCAGCCGTTCGAGAACATCGCGCTGCGGGGGCCGGGTGCGCGGAACATCGCCCTGCAGGACTTGTGCCCGGTCAACCACACCGGGCACTTCCACATGGTGTACGACCCGTTCGTACAGGAGTTGCTGCTGACCGTGCTGGATCCGGGCAGTCCCGCGCCGGTGTGCCGGGCGGTCCCGATCGGCACCGGTATTCCCGAGGTGATCATCGCGGGCAACTCCTGAGCCGGAGGTCGCCCGAAGACCGCTCCGCGGAGGCGGTGAACAGCCCCGAGCGGAGCTACTACGACCGCAAGGCACGAGGCATACCTAGGGTCGCTTGCGTAAACGATAGTTCAATCACTGATTGAACCGTCGATGGAAACGTGTTTCACTGGTCGCATGCCGAAACAGGTCTCCGAATCCGTGAACACTCGCGAGCGTCTACTGACAGCCGCCGAACGGCTGCTGCTCGAGGGCCGCTACGACGAGGTGTCGGTGCGGGGGATCTGCGCGGAGGCCGGAGCGAATCCGGCGGCGGTGCACTACCACTTCGGATCGAAGGACGCGCTTGTCGCGGCGTTGCTGGAGGCGCGCCTGGGGCCCGTGTGGGAGGACCGGTTGTCAGCTGTCACCAGCGGACCGGGGTCGATCACCGACGTTGTCGACGCGGTGATCGAGCCCTTCGTCGAGTTGTCCGCCGATCCGGTGGGGCGCATGCACCTGAGGTTGCTGGCGCAATTCGTGCTCGGCAGGCAGGTGACCGAGTGGCGTCAGCCGTGGTTCCGCATGGATTCGTGGGTGAGCCTGTTGCCGGGGTTGAGCGAACGGGAGAGCAGGCGTCGGTGGATGTTGGCGTTCGACCTCCTCATCATGCGATTCGGCAGTGCGGAGCACCGAGAGATATCGCAGGAGGCGGTCGCCACCCTCCGGGAATTCGTGGTCGCCGGATTGACCGCGCCGACAGGAGAGAAACGATGAACGACGTATTCGCCCCGGCCCAGCTCGGGCCGATCACCCTGCGCAATCGGGTCATCAAGGCCGCGACATTCGAAGGTCGTACCCCGGACGCCGTCGTGACGGACGAATTGATCGAGTTCCACCGGGAGGTCGCAGCCGGTGGAGTCGGGATGACCACCGTCGCGTACTGCGCCGTCGCGCCCGGCGGCCGCACGGACCGGCACCAGATCTGGATGCGTCCGGATGCGGTACCCGGGCTGCGGAGGCTGACCGAAGCGGTGCACGGGGAGGGTGCGGCGGTGAGCGCGCAGATCGGTCACGCCGGTCCGGTGGCCAACGCCGCCTCCAACCGGGCTCCGGCGCTGGCGCCGAGCCGGATGCTCAGCCCGCTCTCGATGCGCATGATGCGAAGCCCCGACGAGAACGGGATCCGCGAGCTGGTGACCGCCCATGCCGACGCGGCGAAGCTGGCCGAACAGGCCGGTTTCGACGCGGTCGAGATCCATTTCGGGCACAACTATCTCGTGAGTGCGTTCCTGAGCCCGAAGCTCAACCGCCGTGCGGACCGGTACGGCGGGAGTTCGGCCAACCGTGCGCGGTTGGCGCGCGAGATCGCCGCCGCGGTACGGCGAGCCGTCGGCGGCAGGCTGGCGGTGACCGCGAAGCTGAATATGGAGGACGGCGTGCGGGGCGGGCTCACGGTGCCCGAATCGGTGCAGGTCGCCGCCTGGCTGGAGGCCGACGGCACCTTGGACGCGTTGGAACTGACGGCGGGTAGCTCACTGCTCAACCCGATGCTGCTGTTCCATGGCGACGCGCCGCGGCAGTCGTTCGCCGAAGTTCTTCCAGTGCCTGCGCGATGGGGATTCCGAGCCGTGGGCAAGGCTTTCCTGAAGGAGTACCCGTATCGGGAGGCCTACCTGCTCGAGCGGGCACGGCACTTCCGGCGGGAACTGTCGATGCCGCTGATTCTGCTCGGCGGCGTCACGAACCTGGACACCATGCGGCTCGCGAGGGCGGAAGGCTTCGAATTCGTCGCCATGGGGCGTGCTCTGCTTCGGGAACCGAATCTGTTGCATCGCATCCGGTCGGATGCTTCCACCCGGTCGGCCTGCGTCCACTGCAACGAATGCATGCCCACGATCTACACGCGTACACGCTGTGTATTCCGTCCCGACTTGCCGGGGGAGCCCGTCGACCTGACACTGTCGGGCGACGGTGGTGTGGAGACGTAAGCTCGCCGCACCCGCCCGGCTCGTCCTGTCGCCGGTCCAGTAGACGGCGATCAATGGCGGAAGCTCGGAGAATCCCGCCATCGCGGGTGAGGACGGCGTCGATCTCCGCTGAAGCACCCCGCCTGTGAGCGGGCCGGATACGCGCGCGAGGGCGATCTTTATCGCTGGAGACGGTTCGAGGCCGGTCTCCCGGGTATGCGCGTTGTGTCAGCTTGTTCCGATATTCCAGGAGGTTGTTGTGGCTGAACATGGAAGCGGTGCTCGTGAAGGCGTCGAAGGCGTCGTCGAAGATGTCAAGGGCAAGGTGAAGGAAGCAGCCGGTACCGTCGCCGGCCACGAGGACTTGAAGGACGAGGGCCGCGCGCAGCAGGACAAGGCGGAATCGCAGCGCGAGGCGGCCGGGAAGGAAGCCGCCGCCGAGAAGGCGAGGGCCGAGGCGGACGTCGACGAGGCGCGCCAGTCCGCGCATCAGCACGGACGCTGATTCCCCTGGGTTCATCTCCCCGTCAGTATCCGCCGCCGTCAGCCGCGCTGACGGCGGCGGATCTGCGCGGGGGTCGATGAGGCACCGGCTGATCCGACGCCGCTATGCGAATGGCTCGACACCGGCCACGAAATCGAGGTTCGTGGCTTGTTCGGCTACCTCCGGCCCCGAAGTGATGACCACTCGATTGGCGCCGCCGTCCTGAACGACTTCGGCGCGGGTTTCCCTCAGCCAGTCGAAGAACTTCTCTCGGTTCGCCGTCAGCGTGACCTCGTCGCCGGGACGCCCTGGATCCAGAAGAATGATGTATCGGCGGTCTTGCGCCGGCATCCGGCTCTCCTTTCGATCATCCTCGACGCAGTCCGATCACTGTGTCCGCCGCACGACTCGGGGAGTCGCTCTCGCCCTCGCATAGCCTCGACCGCGCGGGCGGACATGAAGTCCGGATGTTACGCGGAGACTCGTCACCATGGCGGCACACGCGGCCGAAGTCGGTGCGCCCTCTTCGTCGTGTCGGTCGGCGGCATTCGTCAACGGAACGTTCGCCGAACTGGTCCGCGCCTGAAGCCGCCCCCGGCTGCGGTCGTTCCTATCCGGTGTGTCGCGCGCCCGGCGGTGAACGCGAAGCCGGATCACGCCCGGTCGGTTCCCGCCCGGCGCGCGGCACTGACCGCTCGCTTGGCGATCGCCCATCGGTGCACCTCGGAGGGGCCGTCGTAGATACGGAAGGGCCGAACTTCGCGGGAGAGGCGCGCCAGGGGCAGGTCGTCGGAGACGCCCAGCCCGCCGCACAGCTGAATGCTGCGATCGACGATGCGGAAGATCGCCTCGGCGGCGAAAGTCTTCGCGATGGAGGTGGCGTTGCCGGCGTGCTCCCCGTTGTCGAGTTCCCAGCAGGCGCGCACCAGTAGCGCGCGGGTGGCGGCGATGTCGATCTCGTTGTCGGCGATCATCTTCTGCGCCATGCCGAGATCGCCGATGCGCGCACCGAAGCCTTCCCGCTGAGCGACTCGCTCGACGGCGATGTCGTGGCCGCGCCGCGCCGCGCCGAGCCATCGCATCACGTGCGTCATGCGGGCGGGACCCAGCCGCACCTGGGCGTATTGGAAGCCGCGGTCGACGGCGCCGAGTACCGCTTCGTCGGGGACGAACATGTCTTCGAAGAAGACCTCGCAGTGGCCGCCGATCATGGCCCGGTCCAGCGTGGTGATGTGCCTCCCCACGCGCAGGCCGGGAGTATCGGCGGGGGCCAGGAACATGGTCGCGCCGCCACGTTGCCCCGGTTCGCCGGAGGTGCGTGCCATCACGATGAAGAAGCCGGCGCCGTCGGCGCCGGTGATGAAGTGCTTATGGCCGCTGATGCGCCAGCCACCGGCCGCGCGCACGGCGCGAGTGGCCAGCGCCGCCGGGTCGGAGCCGGCGCCCGGCGCGGGTTCTGTCATCGCGAAGGCCGAGCGCACTTCACCGCGGGCCAGCGGTTCCAGATAGCGCGACTTCTGCTCCGGGTCGGCGATGTGAGCGAGCATGTGGACGTTGCCCTCGTCGGGCGCCGCGATGTTGAGCGCTGCCGGGCCGAACAGGGAGTAGCCCGCCTCCTCGAAGACCGGCGCGCGATCCGACATCGACAGCCCGTGACCGCCGTACTCGATGGGCGCGTGCGGTGCGAAGACTCCGGCATCGCGCGCCCGCTCGTTCAGCGTGGCGCGCAATGCGTCCCCACCCGCGGCGGTGATGTCGCCGTGGTGTTCGTCCTCGATCGGCAGCACCGTCTTGCGCACGAATGCACGGGTGCGGTCGGTCAGCGCCCGAACCTCGTCGGAATAGGTCAGATCGATCGGCATCGCATTCCTCCTCGACATCCGGAGCCAGGGCGGAGAACCGAGCGATCGGTCCGCCTGAACACTGTCCCACTGGTCAGCTGCGGTGTCAAAATACCAGGACAGAGCCTATATCTCCGATTGGGAAGCGATTCTCCACAGCGTTCAGTTATTCTGAACAACATGCCGAACGAGGCCGAGTACGCGACACCGCACGAGGCGATTCGCCGCGCGCGCCGCGCCGCGGGTCTGTCGCTGCGCGAAGTGGCGCGGCGTCTCGAGGTGAGCCCGGCGACGCTCAGCGCGGTGGAAACGGGAAAGACCGGAATCTCCCTCGCTCGGCTCACCCGCCTGTCCGACGTGCTCGGTGTGCCGGTCACCCACTTGCTCGGCGCCACGTCTTCCGCAGCCCGTCCGGTCACCGACCGGCCCGGGCCTGGGCCGGGTGCGCCGGGCGGTTGGCGTGTGTTCGCCCCGTTGGATGTCGACCCGGTGCTGGCGGCCGCCCTCGCCTCGTTCGTCGAAATCGGCTATCACGGCACGACCGTGCGCGCCGTCGCCCGGCGGGCGGGAACCAGCGTCCCCGGCCTCTACCACCACTATCGCGACAAGCACGACCTGCTGGTCCGAATCCTCGATCTGACCATGGACGAACTGCACTGGCGAGTTCGCGCCGCCCGCGCCGAGGGCCGCGACAGCGTCCACCGGGTGCGCCTGATCGTCGAAGCCTTGGCCCTGTTCCATACCCACCGCCGCGACCTCGGTTTCATCGGCGCCAGCGAGATGCGCAGCCTCTCGCCGGGCGAACGCGCGCGCATCGCCCGCTCGCGCAGGGACATCCAAGCCATCCTGGACGACGCGATCGCCGAGGCCCACGCCGAGCGCCGGATCCGCACAACCGATACCCGGGCCGCGGGGCGCGCCATAACCACCATGTGCACCGCCATCCCGCAGTGGTTCCGCGAGTCCGGCCCGGCTACGCCGGAGGAGGTGGCCGCACGATACGGCGATTTCGCTCTGGGCATGCTCGGAGCCGATCCGGCGAGTTAGCCGCGGCAGCTCCTCCACCTTGGGTGGGGATCGGCTCCACCTCGGGGGGCGGACCTCAGCACTCGGGGGCCTGATGCCAGCGGCGAATCCGGCGCAGAGTTGGACAAGTCACCATCAGCGAACCGGAGCCGCCCATGTCGATCCTCAGCACAATCCCCACCTCGGCGGAACGACGTGCCACGGTTTCGACCGAAGACGGCGTGGCGCTCGCGGTCCGCGAATACGGACCGCGAGACGCCGATCTCACCGTCGTCCTGCTGCACGGACATTGCCTGCGCACCGAGTCCTGGACCTACGTCCGCGACGCGCTGCTGCGCCGCTACGCCGGCGCGCGGGTAGTCTGCTACGACCACCGCGGCCACGGAGAGTCCGCCGCGGCGTCCCGGCGGACCTACAACCTCGAGCAACTCGGCCGCGACCTGCGCGACGTTCTCGACGCGGTGGCGCCCACCGGACCGGTCGTCCTCGTCGGACACTCGATGGGCGGCATGACCGCGCTGACCTACGCCAGCCGCAATCCGCACGAGATCGGCACCCGTATCGTCGGCGTCGCACTCTTGGCGACCGCCGCGAGCGGCCTTGCCGACGCCGGTTTCGGCCGCCTCCTGCGCAACCCGGTGGTCTCGCTGTTCCAGGCGGCCGTGCGTCGTGCCCCAGGCGTGATGCACCACGCGAAGCTCATGGCCTGCAAGCTTTTCGCGCCGGTCATCCGCACCGCCGAATTCGGTGATCGCAAGGTGAGTCCTCGGGTGCTCGCCCTGGCCAACGCGATGCGCAACGAGACGCCGATCGTGACGATGGCGAGCTTCTTGAGCGACTTCATGGTCTATGACCGGACCGACGCCCTTCCGGTTCTGTCGCAGATCCCCACCTTGGTGCTGTGCGGCTCCGCCGATCTCATGACACCGCCGTCGCATTCCGTCGCCATGGCCGCCGCCGTCGAATACTCGGATTTCGTGATGGTCGATGGCGCGGGCCATTCCGTGATTCTGGAGCAGCCCGGCCAGGTGGCGGCAGCCATCGCACGGCTGATGGCGCGGGCCGACACGGTGAGCGACGATCTGCTCACCTTCGCCGCGTAGCTCGTCATGCTCCGTCGCGGTGCTTTCACGCTTCACACGCAGCGTTGGCGGAGTTTGCCGTTGACCAGCTTGCCGGTGGGGGTCCCCGGCAGGTCGTCTGCGAAGTCGAAGCTCCGGGGCACTTTGTAGCGCTCGACGCGGTCGCGCAGATACGCGCAGCTGCCCGGCGAGTTCCGAGCCGGGCTCGGCATCCGGCGCCGGCATCCGAAATCGCCGGCACGCCACTCGACTCCGGGTTCACGCTGCTGCGACTGGAATCGACGGTCATCGACTCGGGCGACGTGTTCCAGCCGCCCACGGTCACCGAGGCCGGATCCGGTCTGCCTGCCGTGCGCGGCCGCTATGACGCCAGGGTCTCTCGGCCTGATGGCGTTCGGGGCCCTGTCGTTCTTCGAAGCGAAACACCGGCGAACCTATGGAGGGGTCCCGGTATAGAGCCTTCGCAGTTTCGGGACAGCGCCGAGTTCAGAGCGTCTCGATCGGGGTAGACGCCAGTACATGAACGCAGCGATTCGCCATCACACAGTCGACATCGACGGAATCGAGATCTTCTACCGGGAGGCCGGTCCCGAGGACGCACCGGTGGTGCTGTTGCCGCACGGATATCCCTCCTCGTCGTTCCAATATCGCCATTTGATGGCCGCACTCGCCGACCGCTGGCGTCTGGTCGCTCCCGATTTTCCCGGCTTCGGGTACAGCGCCACACCGGACCGCTCTCGTTTCGCCTATACCTTCGAGGCTTACGCCGAGTTGCTCGATCGGTTCGTCACCACGCTGGGCTTGTCCCGCTACGCGCTGTACCTGTTCGACTACGGCTCGGCGGTGGGCTTCCAGTTGGCTATTCGCAACCCGGACCGGGTCACCGGCTTGGTGATCCAGAACGGCGACGCGTATGAGCAGACGCTGGGTCCGAAGTACCGGACATTGCAGGAGTACTGGGCCGACCCGACGCAGACCCGCCGGGCCGCGCTGGCCGAAGCGGTCACCGAAGGCGGTCTGCGTGAGGAAGTGCTCGGCGAGGTCCCCGCACACGTCGCGGATCGGATCAGCCCCGATCTCTGGCGGTTGTCGTGGGCGTTGATGGAACCGCGGCGGCGGGAGATCATGGTCGATCTCTTCGCGGAGGTCGGCCGGAGTGTGGCGATGTTCCCGAAGTACCAGGCGTACCTGCGCGAGCATCGCCCGCCGACCATGATCGTCTGGGGTCCATGGGACGGCTATATGCCGGAACCCGCCGCCCGCGCCTACCTGGAGGATCTACCGGACGCCGAACTGCATGTCCTCCAAGACGCGGGGCACTGGGCCCTGGAGACGCACCTGTCGGAGGTCGTCGGGCTGCTGCGGGACTTCCTGGAGCGGGTAGCGGTCGGGTGAACCGTTCCGGGGTCTGTCGCTGCCCGGCCTCGTGTCTACTCGTGCGGTTCGACGTCGAGGACGTATTCGAGGTCTTTTATTTCATCGGCCCGTTCCGGGGAACAGGAGATCACCACTCGATCGGCTCCGCAGAGTTGAACGACCTCGGTGTCGGCTGTTATCTCCAGCCACTCGAAGAACTGCGTGCGGATTCCCGTCGTGGTGGCGCTCTCGCTCAGGATCCAGGGATCCAGACGGACGAGATAGGTGCGGCGGCGTGCCGGCATGAAACTCTCCTTCGATCGTCCTGGGCTGGAGCAGTGCCTTCGGGGCCGTCGGTCGAGAAGTTCCCCGGCCCTTGTCGTCGAGTGGTCGTAGCGCGGGTCGGGGATCGCTGCTATGGGGGAGTTACCCCACCCGGTCGAGAGCACGCGCGTGCGAGGTTCGCCTGTGGTCGACCAGCGCTCCGGATCGTCCGTCCGCCGACGCACGGTTCGGTCGCCGGCCACTTGTTCGTATAGATAGCTCGCCGAAAGCAAAATCGGGCGGTGGTATGCACGAATGCAGGCATCGAAAGCTCGGATTACCGGTTTCCGGATGCTTGTGATTGAGCGATCCCTTGGTTATCGCGACATCAAGGCGTCACGGTTTTTCATCGGGAATCCTGTACGTGGCCGCAACAGTGCGTCGAGATTCACCCGAAAGGGGTGAATCAACGCGGGAAGCGAACTGTTGGAGAGGTTTTGGGAGCCATTTCCGGCTGCGGGTCCGCCGCGACTCGGCCGGTCGGGGTTGCCGGAAAGCGGCGCCACGGTAGCCCGCAGTGCGCGGCGTGGCCCACCGCTTCATCCATTCCGACGAGCGCCGTCTCACTGCCGGGTCGTGCTGCGCGTCCGGGCGCGGACGCTGAAGCTCTGCGGCGCGGGCTCGGCCGGCCGGAGGCCGGGGCGGATCGGTGGGCGGGTCGGGTGGTGCGGTACCTGGTCGACAGGCCTGACCTCGGCTCGATCGGAGCCGGATCGGCAGCTGTGCCGCAACCCGCGGAGACACCGACGGCATCACTCCCGTGCGCACGGCGGGCAAGCGGTGGTGTGGAAATCGCCACAGGTCCGAATCCCATTGTGGCACCGCGTCGCACGTGTCGCAGGCGCGATCGGGCGCGGGGGACGTCGGCGGCGGCGCTCGCTCCACCGGCGGTACAGTCGATCGGGTGATCATCGAGGCGAGTGGGCGATACAGTACGGCCGTGACAGAGCACCGATCGCCCTTCGGCGGGGATCGCTCGCAGGACCTCGGGGTGCCGCCTTCGCTGGACCTCCGCTCCGCCGACTGGTCGAGTTCCGATGAGACCCTTGCCCGGCTGTTCCAACGTGTCGAGTCGTATGCCATAGACGCACGCGATTGGTATTCGAGGGACAGACTGACGAAGCGGCGGACGAGCCTAGCCCTCACCGCGGCGATGCTCGGGCTGGGCTTACTCGGCATTCTGGTGCCACTGCTGACGACCGCCGGGGTCTCGGCCGTCGACCCGAGTTGGGGATACGCTTTGCTCACCCTCGCCGCCGGTTGTGCGGCGATCGACCGATTCTTCGGCATTTCGACAGCGTGGATGCGTGACATGCGAAGCGCGCAGTCGATCAACGCGATGTTGTGCGATTTCCAGCTCGAGTGGGCATCTGTTTCCAGGGCGCCCGCCAATTCCAACGGGGAGATAGACCGGCGGATGGTCCTGCTCCGAGATTTCTCGCACAGGGTCAACGAGGTGATCGCACGCGAGACCGATATCTGGACAGCGCAATTCCAGGTTTCGGCGGAATCGCGGATGAGCAGAGCCGACCACAGATAGAGCCGGTAGCCTCCGCCGTCCGATCGCGGGAGAGCTCTGAGGCACGCCCGGGTCACATAGCTGCACTGGCTGCCGTCGTCGCGACTCGGCGCGTGGGCGGCTCGTGACCGGGATGGCCGTGCGCGAGCAGCCACCGCGGCAAGTCGCGGCGACGGAAGCCGGTCGACCGGCTGGTCGGTCAGCCGCGTGTCTCGGCGGCCGGCTCGGGTCGATCGGCCGGCCCCTTGATCTCGACGATGGGCAGCCGCAGAGCGGCAGGCGCACCGGTCGGGACCACCGGGTTGCGCGGCGGCACCGGGGCGATGCGGCGGTAGGGCGCGCCCTGTTCGGGACGCGGATCCGGCTCACCCTTGTTCGGCCAGAGGGCAACGGCTCGCTCGGCTTGCGCGGTGATCGTCAGCGAAGGGTTCACACCCAGGTTGGCCGAGATGGTCGAGCCGTCGATGACGTGCAGCCCCGGATATCCGTGCATCCGGTGGTACGGATCGACGACCCCGGCCTCCGGGGAGTCGCCGATGACGCAGCCGCCGATGAAATGCCCGGTCATCGGGATGTCGAACAGAGCGCTCCAGCCCGCGGTCGGGATGCCGTCGATCTTGTCGGCGACCCGGTGGGCCACCTCGTGCCCGGCGGGCAGCCAGGTCGGATTCGGTTCGCCCGCGCCCTGTCTGGTGGTCATCTTGCGACCGAACAGACCACGTTTGGTGTAGGTGGTGATGGAGTTGTCGACGGACTGCATCACCAGTAGCCCGATCATCTGCTCCGACCAGCGGTGCGGGTTGTGCACGTGGAGGGCGTCGCGGCCGAGTTCGCGCATCGTCCGCGCCCACAGGCGCAGCTTCGGGGTACGCCCGTCGGGGTCGACCATGGCGGTGCCGATCAGGCCGATGGCGTTGCTGCCCTTGCCATAGCGCACCGGCTCGATGTGGGTGTCGTCATCCGGGTGAATCGATGAGGTGATCGCGACGCCTTTGGTGAAATCGGAGTCCTTGCGGCGGCTGCGTATGGACAGCAGCTCCTCGGAGTTGGTGCGCGAGAGCTCCCCCAGACGCGGAGAAATGTTCGGCAGCGACCCGCGGTCACGGAGTCGGTGCAGCAGCTTCTGGGTCCCCAGCGCGGCGGCGGCGAACACGACGTGCTCGGCGGTGAACGTCCGGCGGGCTTTGCGGATCAACCGGCCGGTGCGGGCGGTGGAGACCGCGTAACCGCCACCGGGCAGCGGTCGCACATCGGTCACGGTGGTGAGTGCGTGGACCGTCGCGCCGGCCTGCTCGGCGAGGTAGAGGTAATTCTTGACGAGGGTGTTCTTGGCATTGTGACGGCAGCCGGTCATGCATTCGCCGCAGTGCGTGCAGGTGCTGCGGGCGGGGCCGACCCCGCCGAAGAACGGGTCGGGTACATCCTGGCCGGGCCGCGCGCCGTTGCCGCCGAACAGGACGCCGACGGGGGTGCTGCGGTAGGTCGATCCGACGCCCATCTCCTCGGCCACCTGGGCCAGTACCCGGTCCGAGGGTGTGGTCGCGGGGTTGGTCGTCACGCCCAGCATCCGCTTGGCCTGGTCGTAGTGCGGGGCGAGCTCGTCCTTCCAGTCGGTGATGTGAGCCCACTGGCGATCCCGGTAGAACTTGTCCGGCGGCTCGTAGAGGGTGTTGGCGTACACCAGCGAGCCGCCGCCGACGCCCGCGCCCGCCATGATGAAGGTGTCTTTCAGCAGTGTCAGCCGCTGGATGCCGAAGCAACCCAGTGCGGGGGCCCACAGGTACTTGCGGGCGTCCCAGGAGGTCTTGGCGAAGTCGTCGTCGGCGAAGCGCCTTCCCGCCTCGAGCACGCCGACCCGGTAGCCCTTCTCGGTCAGTCGCAGTGCGGTCACGCTGCCGCCGAAGCCGGAACCGACGACCACCACGTCGTAGTCGAACGTCATCTGATCTCCACCAGTTGTCGAAGTTGTTGTCGTGAGGAGGTTCGCCGGGTCAAGCGACGGGCCTGAGTTCGAAGTCTGCGACGTCGAGCTTGCGGGTGCGCAACCGGTAGCTGGTGACGGTGCCGGGCCAGTTGTTGGTGATCCGTCCGGCGGCGTTGCGGTACCAGCTCGAGCAGAAGTTCCACGGGGTGCGGTCGAGGCGCTGCTGCAATGCGCGATCGAACCGGGCCTCGACCTCGGGACGCACCTCGAGTACGTGGCCCGGGCGTTCGGCCAGGCGCTCGACGGCTTGGCGGATATAGCGCGCCTGGGATTCGATCATGTAGACGATCGAGCCGACGCTGAGGTTGGTGTTCGGGCCGTACATCAAGAAGAGGTTCGGGTAGCCCGGAATCGTGATGCCCTGGTATGCCCGGGCGCCCTGCGACCACTCGTCGGCCAGCTTGCGCCCGGCCCGGCCGCAAATGCGCATCGGCCACAGGAACTCGGTTCCCTTGAAGCCCGTGCCGTAGATGATCGCGTCCACTTCGTGCAGCACGCCGTCGGCGGTGCGCACGCCGGCCGGGGTGATCTCGGTGATCGCGGTGGTTTCCACGGTCACGTCGGGACGGGTGAGCGCGGGTAGGTAGTCGTTGGAGAACAGCGCCCGCTTGCACCCGGCCGGATAGTCCGGGGTCAGCTCTGCCCGCAGTCGCGGGTCCGCCACCTGACGCTTCAGATGCCGCAGACCGATCCGGGTCACCAGCTTGCGGATGACCGGCACGTCGACGATGCCCAGGGAAAGGAATTCGCACAACAGCCAGAACGCGAAGCGCTCGGTGAGCCGGGTGACCGGCAGCAGCCGGAAGGCGCGGTGATGCCAGGGTTTGTACTCGACGTCGGGCTTGGGCATGATCCACGCGGCCGAGCGCTGGAACAGCGTCAGGTGCGCAACCGAGGGCGCGATCGCGGGCACGAACTGCACCGCGCTCGCGCCGGTGCCGATCACCGCTACCCGCTTGCCGGTCAGGTCGGCCTCGTGATCCCACTCGGCGGAATGGAAGGCCGTCCCGGCGAAGGTGTCCACGCCGGGGATGTCCGGCAGCGCGGGCCGGGAGAGCTGTCCGACCGCGGAGACCAGCACATCGCAGGTCAGCTGGGCGCCGTCGGCGGTGCGAACGGTCCACCGTCCGGTGGCCTCGTCGAACTCGGCGTCGGTGACCTCGCTGCGGAAGCGGATCTTGGACATCAGATCGTGATCGCGGGCGATGCCACGCAGATAAGCCAGGATGTCCGGCTGCTGGGAGAACCGCTTGGGCCAATCGGTGCGCGGCGCGTAGGAGTAAGAGTACAGCGGCGAAGGGATGTCGCAGCCCGCACCGGGGTAGGTGTTCTCCCGCCAGACGCCGCCGACCTCCTCGGCCCGCTCCAGGATCGTGACATCGTGCAGGCCGGCGCGCTGGAGTTCCATCGCCATGCCGAGCCCCCCGAATCCGGTGCCGATGATGACGATCGAAGGTGTGCTCATGGACCCAACGCTATGACCTGGGCAAAGTCCGATGCCAAACACCTGAGGTCAGAAAATCGACACTTTCGGCCATATCTGCGGGTGGAGCGGCCTTCACCCCGGGGTTCGGCGCGCGGAGGTAGGGTGCCGGGCACTCGCGCAGGTCCCCCTGTGACGGTGGCGCACTCCGCTACCGTCGCTGAAAGCGACTCTCCTGTCCGGCGACTCGCGCGGCGCGGTCGCCGGATCAGTGTCCCATCAGGCAGTTACAAGGTCATGCCGGATGATCACATCATCATCGGCATGCCGGGGAACATTTGGTTCCACCAGGAACGAGCCATCGCCATGATTTGATCCAAGGTCATCATTTTCTTTCGTCCTCTGCGGTATACGGCCCCGACCCATGAGTCGCCCTACCCGGTCGTCGGCACTTCTAACAACGAGAACGGCTGAAATTCTGTCCGTTCTGTCTGGGTCATGCGATTCGTCCCAGTGGTGGTGCGGATCGGCCGATGGTGGCGCTGCTTTCGCCGATGAGGCGTCGGAGGAACGCTTCTTGTTGTCGGCGGCCGTGGACAGCGGCGCGGTCCAGGCCTCCGGGAGTCAGGTGCCGGTAGGCACTGCGGGCGAGATTGACGGGGATGCGCAGGGCGGGATACCAGGGGAAGACGTAGGCGGGCAGTCCGAGGATCCGCATCGCTTTGGGTCCGAGGAATGCGCTGGTGACCGACAGGTGCTTGGCGCGGGCGAGCCGGCCGCGCAGAGCGGGCAGGTTGGGGTAGGACCAGTGCAGCGGATCGTCGGCCATGGGCAGGGCGAGCTGACGACTGGTCTCGTCGGGGTTGGTGATGGCGGTAAGGCAGTGGTCCAGAATGGCGACCCCGTCGCGGAAGCCGGTGGGAAGCCATTGTTCTTCGACGCCGATGAGCCAGCCGACGTAGCGGGTGAGGTGGGCGGCGGCGGCCAAATCGCGGGGCGAGGGGATGACGCCGAGCGCCATGCCGCCGACGACGGGTGCGAGCAGGGCCCCGACGAGAGTGGCGGCCATATCGGTCTGGTTGATCGGCAGGCCCCATTCCTCGGTGCGCCAGTCGGGCATGGCGGCGACGTGCCTGCGGACCAGGGAGTGGATGAGCCGGACATGCAGGGTGGAGCGGTAGCCGACACCGTAGCGATCCATGCCGTTCTCGGTGGACACGTCCATCGCCCATTGCAGGGTTTCGGCGAACCGGCGAGCCGGTCCCTTCTCCAAAGCGCCGGTGCGCAGGAGGGTCTTGTTGAACCCGGATGCCAGGTAGCCGCCGATGAAGGAGACGTCGCGAGCGAAGTACAGCCCGTCGTTGCCTCCGGAACGGAACACGCGCTCGCCATCGCGCAGCAGATGTGGGTCGACCCATGCCGGGGTGTCCTCGACGACGGTGAAGAACGCGCGCAGCGAGTCCGGAGCGTCGGGAACGCTGTCGATGCCCGACCGCAGCGCCTGTTCGAATAGCGGCCGCGTGGCGGCCATGCCTTCGGCGTACATCCACTCCACGAGGCGGTCCATCGGCTCGTCGCCGACCAGCAGTGATTCGCCGAGCGACTGCCAGCGCTGGGGGGAGGGCTTCCCGATGCGCAGCAGCGCGGCGATCGGAGCGAGGCCGGGTGCTTTACGGGGCCGGTCGGGGTGGCGAGCCGGAATTGTCGCGGACGCGGTCATGGTTTGGCTCCTCGTCGAGGCGGGTGATGCCGTGTTTCATCAGCGGCACGATGGTGGTGCGAATGAAGGCGCGGGCGCGCTCGTCGTCGGTGAAGTCGACACTGCCGCCACCGGGTGTGAGCATCAGCGAGTGGGCGAGGCGGGCTACGAGTTCGGCGACCGGGCGCGGGTCGTAGTCGTCGACGAGCCCCGAGGACTGGGCGTTGGTCAGCATGCCGACGATGTAATCGATACCGATGGACACCAGGCGTTCACCCTGCACAGTGGAGAACCGCAACGCTTCGTCGGGCGCCACCTGCAGCAGTTGGGTGACCAGCCGGTGGATGCGGGTCTGCAGCAGGACGTACCGCATCGTCTCCTCGATCTGGGCGTCCACACCGGCGGCGGTGGCGGCGATCGCGGTGACTTCGGCGAGCATGAGGCGGGTCTCGCGGGCGAGTACCGCTTCGATCAGGTTGTCCTTGCCCGCGAACCGGCGGTGGATTGTGATGCGGCTGAGACGGGCCACGCGGGCGATGTCCTCCATGCTGGCCCGGCGGATCCCCACCTGCAGGATGCGCTCCAGCGCGGCATCCAGGATCCTCTCGTCCACCTCGTCGGGCCGCTCCATCATGATATAAAAGTATAAAGCTTGTATCATTGTGTCAATGAATCATTCGAAGCCACGTACTGCGACCAGTCGACACCGCTGGTCGCTGAACCGACCTCTGAAACCGCTGCTGTCCGACCGCGACGCACTGCCCGCGGCGTGAACGAGCCGCTCCGAGCGGTAACCATTTCGGCGAATTGGGTACCTCCACCGATCTCCGCCATGACTACGGTCGCGGAGGCGAACGACCCACCCGCACAGGTAATTCACACGGACGGTGACTCAGACGGCGGCGATGCCGGTTCACCGCCTGCGGATGCCGTTCTTCTGATCGTGCGCGGGCGAACGATGTGCTCAGCTCCAGGCAGGGCGGTGTAGGAGTCGTCCGCTTCTCGACAGCGCGTCTGCGGGTCAGCCGATTCCCAGGTCCTCTCGGGCCTGGTCGAGGAAGGACGTCAGGAAGTCCGTGATCCCGGCGATCATCCGGTCGACCTCGGCGAGCAGCGGCGGGCCGCTCTGACGCAGGCCCTCATCGGTCTCCGCGGCCCCGCCGCGCGCGAGGAATGGACTGAGGTGATCCTTCGTGAAGGGCACGTAGTACTCGTAGGTGAAGCTTTCCAGCGCGGGCACGAACGCAAGGTTCCCGACCAGGAGGACAGTGGTCAACGTTCGCCAGATCAGCTGTCCCTTGTCCAGGAGTTCGAGTACTTGCGCACGGACTTCCGCACGGTCGGGCGGGTTCTGGGTCAATTCACCCTTCAGGCCGCCGAGTTCCTCGACGTACGCCATGAGCGTGGCAGCGAGCTCGGTGTAGACCGTCTGCCGGTTGTCACGCACCACTTGGGCGGCCTCGGCGTGTTCTCTTCTCTCCAGCTGGCTTTTGCTGACATAGATCGCCGATCCCGCCGAGACCCCGCTGGACAGTATCGCCACGCACAACGCGGTGATCAGGGCGTAGCGGCTACTGCGGGTCACGGCCCGCACGTCTCGTTCCAGGTTCGCCGCCGACGCGGCCGCCCGTGCCGTGGCTTCACCCGGCGGCGTGGCCGAATCTTCCGTCTCGGGGTCCGAGATGCTCTCGGGCTGGGGTTTCCTCTCGGTATCCATCGGCTGCACCGATCCTGTTCCGACCTGGGTTCACGCTGGCTGGTGCTCGAACCCAGCGTCTCCGGGTGACCGGCGCCGCGACAGAGTAGTGGGCTACTCGATTCGGAGCTATGTGTCCGGGTCTTCGTCCTGGTCGGCGTGCGGTCCAGGGCCTGCCAGGTTGCGAGGGGCATTGCCGGACCGCTCGGCGGACCGGCCGCCGAGGATGCTCTCTTCTCGGGCATCCTCGGCAGTGTCATCGGCGGAGATGTTGTCGGGTCGGGTCATAGGTGGCTCCCTCGGGTGAACTGCTGAGTATCGACCGATCAGCTCGCGGCGCGGTCGCGGAAATCGAGTACGAGACCCGCGTCCCATGCTCGCTCGATGATGTGGGCGATATCGATATCTCGTACGTCGCTGAACTCGGGGCCCGCGAACAGGTCATCGATGTAGCGCAGGATGTACTCGGCCACCATGGAGTCGACCCGCCCGACGCCTCCGACGACGCGGGAAGTGAGGTCGCGGGCGCGCATCCTCACGGTGAGGTCCTCGGCGCGGACATCGTCGGTGCGTATGAACAGTCCGCACGGTTCGCGGGGGATCAACGCGAGCCGGATCAGTACCCGTACCGCGCCGATGTATCGCAGCGTCCGTCCCGGCAGGCGGACGCGCAGGCGCAGCAGGATCGGTACCGCGATCGCCATATCCCAGGCGCCCGAATCGCATCGCGTGGCGTGCACGGGTCCGGTTTCGCCGATGGCGGTGGCGTGGACGAGTCCGTTCAACGCCACCGGTATCGGGCCGATCTCGATCCGCTCACCCACGATCTGCGTGACAACGTCGGCGATTCGCTCCGGTGTCGCGGCGGCACGCAACACTCGATCGGCGAAGTCCGTGCGCGACAACACCTCCGCCGGCACGCTGCCGGCTACCGTCTCGCGATGTTCGGCCATGTCGCTACCTCCGTCGTCAGCGGTCACCCGGAGTCGGGCGGATGCACACCGCACGTAGGTGACAACTACCCCGCCATCGCGATCTCAATCGAGAAAGCCGCCGCTGACGAGCCGCGGCCGACCGGCTTGCATCGGCCGAACCTGCCGTGTTCAGTTGCCGTACTGTTTCGTCTCAGGTCGCTCGATCATGAGCCCGTGAGCCGGTTGCTCTGCCACCGGCCGATGCTCGACTCCGCGCGGAACGACGAAGATATCGCCGGGACCGAGCGTCACCGGTTCGCGGTCCTGCAATTCGATGCGGAAGGTACCGCTCCAGCACAGGAACAGCTCGTCCTCGTCGTGGTGATGCCAGGGGAACGCACCGTGGAAGCGGGCGATGCGTACCACGGCGTCGTTCGCCGTGGCCAGGTCCCGCGGCTGCCACGGTCCGGTCAGGTCGTCGATGACATCGGTGATCGAAATCTTGCTCACGGCTTCATCCTGGCGACGGTTGGGGCTGGACCCTAGAGCCAATCGGGGCAGAATGGTTTGCTTATGGAGCCAATCGAACTCGCCGACCGTCTCGGTCGCTGGTCCGCCGACCGAGGGCCGTTGTATCTGTTGTTGGCCGGGCGATTGCGGACGTTGATCGATGACGGCGAGCTGCGGTCGGGCACGCGATTGCCGCCCGACCGCAGGCTGGCGAAAGCACTTGCGGTGGGCCGCAGTACGGTCGTGACGGCCTACGACCTGCTCAGCGCGGAGGGGCGAGTGGTGCGCAGGCAGGGGAGCGGCACCCGGGTCGCGGGGCCCGCGGAGATCCCGGCCCGGGAGACCACCCATTCTCCGGCCTTCTTGCAGCTGCTCGAACCGGACGGCGATGTCATCGCGCTCGCCTGCGCGGCCCCTACGACACCGCCGCCCGAGGTGATACTCGCGTATCAGCAGATCCTCCCCGAACTCGCTGCGGCCGACGGCGACATCGGGTATCGGCCGACCGGGCATCCGCTGTTGCGCAGGGCAGTCGCCGAGCGATACCGAGAACGTGGCGTGCCGACCGATCCGGAGCAGATTCTCGTCACCGGTGGGGGACAGCACGCACTGTCATTGCTCGCCCGCGCCCTGCTGCGGCCCGGCGACCGCGTACTGGTGGAGGCGCCCACCTATCCCGGTGCGCTGGAGGCGTTCCGGGAGGTGGCGGCGATAACGCGGACAGCTCCGCCGGGCCTCGGTGCGGTGACCCCTGCGGCGCTCGCCTACGTCGTAGCGACCTACCAGAACCCCACGGGCGCGGTTCTTCCCGCGCTGGCCCGGCGGACGCTGGTCGAGTCGGCGAGAACGGCCGGGGTGCCGCTGATCGACGACGAGGTGCTGACCGACCTCGGATTCCCGGGCACCGATCCGCCGCCCCCGCCGTTGGCAGCCTACGACGAGTCCGTGATATCCATCGGTTCGCTCAGCAAGATCGTCTGGGGCGGACTGCGCGTCGGCTGGGTGCGGGCACCGAGTCCTGTGATCGCCCGGTTGGCCCGGGTGCGCGCCGTGCACGATCTCGGCGGCAACATCCCGGCTCAATTGGCCGCCGCCTGGCTGCTTCGCGACCTGCACACGCTGCGCGAGCGAATCGCGCAGCAGCGCAAGGACAGTCATGATGTCCTGGTGACCGAGCTGACCGAGCGACTACCGGGATGGGAGGTTCCCACGGTGTCCGGCGGTCAGACACTCTGGATCCGCCTGCCCTACGGGGACGGCACCTCGTTCGCCCAGCGCGCCTTGCGGCACGGTGTCGCGATCCTGCCCGGCGCCGGTCTCGACGCCTCCGGCGGCAGCATCGACTACGTCCGGATCAGCTTCGTCGCCGATCCCGGCTCCTTGCGCGAGGCCGCGCGACGCTTGGCCGAGGCATGGCGGAGCTATGAACCACCTGACCGGCCCGCTCCGGCGCCGCCGCCACTGGCTGTCTAGGCCGCTGCTCATGTCGCGGTTCATTCGTGCTGCCGCTCGCCTTTCGACACGCGGACCGCGCTCGGCCCAGCCGACACCGGAGATCGGACAGCCCTCGCTGTGCTCATGTACCGCTGATGGTTGCCGCGTTCAGCAGGGTCGCGGTCAGTCGGGACAGGCGGTCGGCGGCTTCGGGATCGAATGGTTCGCCGTGGACGTCGATGGGATCGTCCTGCATGAATGCGCTCAGCGGCGCGGTCGGCGGGTGATCGAGGTGGCGGAGGATCCGGGTGAGAGCAGCTTCCACCGGTTGCCCGCGCTTTCGCATGTCAGCGACCAATTCAGCGCTGGCGGCATCGTATTGCCCGGTGAATCCGGTCGCCGTCAGCCCAGGGTGGAGCAGTATGTAGCGGATTCGGCTGTCGGGGTAGCGGCGAGTGAAACCGACCGCCAGGAGATCGCTCAACTTCCCGCACTGCCTCATGACCGCGTCGGGATCGTAGGCGCCGGCGAACTGCAAATCGTCCCAACGGATTCCGTCGAGGTCGCCGCCGGGGCCTGCCAGGTCGAGAATCACTGGTGAGGCGGCCGTCGCCATCTGTGTCACGAGCCCGTGTCCGAACAGGTACCTGCTCGAGTAGAACAAGGCGAAATTCGCTTCGAAGCCTTCGGAAGTGACGAACCGGGTGGCGCGGTAATACCGCGCGCCGAGCACGAGTCTGTCGACTACCGGGTAGGTCGCCGTGATCTGCTCGATCACCCGCCGGTTCTCCGCTATCAGGCTCAAGTCCGCTCGAATGAATTCGATCCGCGCCTCAGCGCCGAGTTCGGCCGCGGCGTTCAGGACCGCTTGTCCCTTGGACGCGTCGGTGCCGATGACGACTACCCGGTCGCCACGACGCAGGTAGGTCGACGCGAGCGCTTTCCCCATGCCATCGGTCCCGCCGGTGATCACAACCGTCTTCACGAATCTTCCTCCTGATCGAACTGATGAGATCAGTCAACTAGACTGAACAGTCTATGTCAATCAGTATGATCTAGTAGACCGGCGAGTTCACATAGCTGCCCGTGCGATTACGATGGGCTGATGATCGTGTCGCAACCCCCTTCGTCCCGGCAGCTGCCGCCGCGGGGGCGTATCGACAAACGGCAGGCCATCATGGCCGCGGCGTTCACCGTTTTCGCCCGTGTGGGATACGCGCAGGCCCGGATGGATGACATCGCTGCCGAGGCCAAGGTTGCGAAGGCCACCGTCTACCACCACTTCCACGACAAGGAGTCCTTGTTTCGTCAAGCGGTGCAGTCGCTTTCGGAGACCGCGCTGGCCGCCAACCTGGCCGCTGTCGAGCGGCTGGCATCGCCCGGTGATGATCTGGGCATCGGATTGACGGAGGTCGGGCTACAGCTGGTCCAGTGCTATTGCGCCGCGGAATCGCGTGCGTTGCGGCGCCTGGTCTGCGCGGAAGCCGCGCAATTCCCAGATCTGGTCGAACTCGTCACCGAGGTTTCCCGCCGGGCTACCGCGGCCCTTGCCGATCGGCTCGCACGCCTGTCACTGGCGGGCCGCCTCGACATCGATGATCCGGACATCGCCGCTGCCCAGTTCACAGCGCTGCTCGCCGGTCCCGCCGACGGTATGCTCCGGCTCGGCGCGAGCCCGGTCGCTGATGCGGAACTGCACGCCCTCACCCGCTCCGCGGTGACAACCTTCCTCAAAGCATTCGGCCGATGAACTTCGACCCTGTGGAATCCTCCGCCGAACGGCCTCAGCGCCTGTAAATGTCGGCGCAGGCGGCGCCCGCGCGCACAAGCGGAGGCTGACGTCGGCTGGGGGCTACCGCACGTAGCGGCGGACGACTATCGCGGCTCGAATACACCGCACCGCCGACACGCCAGATCTAGGCACCGCCGTGCCCTCGGAGCGTCCGCGACTCCACCGTGGGCGACCCGGTGTGGTTCACCGAGCATCGCGGGTGGGTCCCAGCGGTGTGGTCGAGCTGGAGTCGCGCGGGGGCAGCGGTCCGAGCATGATCCGGTCCAATTCGGCGCGCAGTTGCCCTACCGTGCGCTGACCACCCGAGCCCGGGAGTTCGGTGACGATCCGCTGGGCCAAGTCGCGCACGCGCACGTTGGTGTTCTGCGAGCAGGACCGCATCAACGTGAACGCTCGCTCGTCGCCGATTCCGTACAACAGCATCACGATGCCTTTGGCCTGCTCGATCACCGCGCGGGTGGCCTCGAACGCGAACCGTTCGACATCGTCTGGCGGCGTGGGCTCTGCGGTAGTCACACCCCACGCCTACCCGGCATCCGCCGTGATGTAAACACCATGCGCCGGACGAAAAAAATCTGCACTGATGGTTGTAGACATTTTTCGAGACGCGGTATACAGTCGCTGTCGTTGGAGATGAAGAGTCCAGTGGCCGGGCAGGTGAACTGCCCGGAATGCAACATCCACCATCCCCTCCGGCGGAGAAGAGAATCCGGTGCAGTCGGCCGGACCGCCGGAGGGGATGACGAAATACCGCAGACAGGTCCGTCAACCCGGGAGGTGGTCGCTGAAACCGTTACCTACTCGCTGCGTGCCCGGGAAGTATCGGGCGCGGTGGCAAACGCCGACCCTGTCGGTCGGCGGATGGATTTGAAATCAAACCCCCTTCGAAAGATCTCGGGCCCCGGCGCACAGTGCGCCGGGGCCTGACGGCGTTGACCCCGAGAGGTGTTGTGGACCAACCGAACACGAACCCGACCAGCGGCTCCAGTGCCGCGGACCGGCTCGCTGACGACGACTACCCCGCTTACAGCATGGGCCGGGCAGCGGAAATCCTCGGCGTCACCCCGGCCTTCCTGCGCGGCCTCGACGCCGCCGAGCTACTGACGCCACAGCGCTCCGAGGGCGGGCACCGCCGTTACTCCCGCCACCAATTGCGCCTCGCCGCCCGAGTCCGCCAGCTCGTCGACGACGGCAACACCCTCGAAGCGGCCGCCCGCATCGTCATCCTCGAAGATCAACTCGCCGAGGCTCGACGCCGCAACACCGAACTCCAGCACACCCTCGACCAGCGCGCCGACACCGCCACCCACCCCGAATGAGCTGGGATAGCGGTTACCGCGCACCTTCCCACTGAGCACAACAGACGGTGGGATCACCGGGGCCGCCGTATGCATCTTCGTCGATGCGGCGGGGCAGAGGCTTCAGGGCAGAGCCGTACCCGACGAAGACGCTGTCGCGACGATCGTGGCGGCCCTCAACCGCTCACTGGGCACCTGCATCGGCATCTCTCGGGCGCATTCCTGACGAGAACGGCGTGGCCGGGAACATCGACCCTCGATGCCGACAGGTCTTTGTCGGGGCCGTGGTCGGCCGAGGCCTGCCCTGGATAGAAGTCGGTCAGGCGAAAACCGGATGCCGAGCGGTGCGCCTCGTCAATGATACTTTCAACAGATGTAGTCGCCGGTGTCTCCGTGTTCAGCAGCCAGCACAGCACCGATGGTCAGCGACCCGTCGTACGCGGTGTCGCGTCCGAATCGGGTGGGGCAGAACGAGGATGAGCATGACGGATACGGCGGCAGCTGCCCGCATCGGAACCGAGCAGACAGTGACGGCCGCGGGCCAGGTCGAGTTGCGCCAACTGCTGGCCGGGTTGACGGCGGTGCGCGACGGTGATTTCGGCACCCGGCTACCGACGGACGCCGACGGGCTGCTCGGTGAGATCGCGACGGTGTTCAACGGCATGGTGGACCAGCTGTCGCTGTTCACCTCCGAGGTCACCCGCGTCGCGCGCGAGGTCGGTACGGACGGGCGGCTGGGTGGTCAAGCCGAGGTGCCCGGCGTGTCCGGCACCTGGAAGGACCTCACCGACTCGGTGAACGCGATGGCGGGCAACCTGACCAGCCAGGTGCGCGACATCGCCCAGGTCGCGACGGCCGTGGCGCGCGGCGACCTCTCCCAGAAGATCGACGTGGACGCGCGCGGTGAGATCCTGGAGTTGAAGGACACCGTCAACACGATGGTGGACCAACTGTCCGCGTTCGCGGACGAGGTCACCCGCGTGGCGCGCGAAGTGGGTTCGGAGGGCCGGCTGGGCGGTCAGGCGGAGGTGCCCGGCGTCGGCGGCGTGTGGCGCGATCTCACCGCCTCGGTGAACTTCATGGCGGGCAACCTGACCGACCAGGTCCGCAACATCGCCCAGGTGACGACCGCGGTGGCCCGGGGCGATTTGAGCCAGAAGATCACGGTGAGCGCCCGCGGCGAGATCCTGGAGTTGAAAAACACCATCAACACGATGGTCGACCAGCTGTCGTCCTTCGCCGACGAGGTCACCCGGGTGTCGCGCGAGGTGGGCACGGAGGGCATCCTCGGTGGTCAGGCGGATGTCAAGGGCGTCTCCGGTACCTGGCGCGACCTCACCGACTCGGTCAATTTCATGGCGGGCAATCTGACAGCGCAGGTGCGTTCGATCGCTCAGGTCGCCACCGCGGTGGCCCAGGGTGATCTGTCCCAGAAGATCAGGGTGGACGCGCGGGGCGAGATCCTGGAGTTGAAGAACACCATCAACACGATGGTCGATCAGCTCTCGGCGTTCGCCGACGAGGTCACCCGCGTCGCCCGCGAAGTGGGCACCGAGGGCCGGCTGGGCGGTCAGGCGGACGTCAAGGGCGTCTCCGGCACCTGGAAGGACCTCACCGAGTCGGTCAACGTGATGGCCGACAACCTCACCGCGCAGGTGCGTTCGATCGCGCAGGTCACGACCGCGGTCGCCCGCGGCGACCTGAGCCAGAAGATCCGGGTGGACGCGCGCGGTGAGATCTTGGAGCTCAAGGAGACCATCAACACGATGGTCGATCAGCTCTCGGCCTTCGCCGACGAGGTCACCCGCGTCGCCCGAGAGGTCGGCACCGAGGGCAACCTCGGCGGCCAGGCGACGGTGCGGGGTGTGTCGGGCACCTGGAAGGACCTGACCGACAACGTCAATGTCATGGCCTCCAATCTGACCGGCCAGGTGCGCTCGATCGCTCAGGTCGCCACGGCGGTGGCGCGCGGCGATCTGAGCCAGAAGATCACCGTGGAGGCGAAGGGCGAGGTCGCGGCGCTCGCCGGTGTGATCAACACGATGGTCGACACGCTGTCCGCGTTCGCCGACGAGGTCACCCGTGTCGCCCGGGAGGTCGGCACCGAGGGCATGCTCGGCGGTCAGGCGCGGGTACCGAACGTGGCGGGCACCTGGAAGGACCTGACCGACAACGTCAACTCGATGGCGAACAACCTGACCAACCAGGTCCGCAACATCGCCCAGGTCACCACCGCGGTGGCGCAGGGCGATCTGACCCGCAAGATCGACGTGGACGCTCGCGGCGAGATCCTCGAGTTGAAGACCACGATCAACACGATGGTCGACCAGCTTTCCGCGTTCGCGGCCGAGGTGACCCGCGTCGCCCGCGAGGTGGGGTCGGAGGGCCGGCTGGGCGGGCAGGCCGAGGTCGAGGGAGTCTCGGGCACGTGGAAGCGGCTGACCGAGAACGTCAACGGGCTGGCGGGCAACCTGACCCGCCAGGTCCGCGCCATCGCCGCGGTCACCAGCGCCGTGGCCGAGGGCGACCTGACCCGCTCCATCACCGTGGAGGCCTCCGGCGAGGTCGCGGAGCTGAAGGACAACATCAACGCGATGGTGGAGTCGCTGCGTGAGACCACCATGGCCAACCAGGATCAGGACTGGTTGAAGACCAACCTGGCCCGCATCTCCGGTCTCATGCAGGGACAGCGCGACCTGCATGTGGTGGCCGGGTTGATCATGGACGAGCTGGCGCCGCTGGTCTCCGCGCAGTTCGGTGCGTTCTACCTTGCCGACGACAGCGACGAGCAGCCGGAGCTGCGGCTGATCAGCTCCTACGGCAGTCCGGAGGAACCGGGCAGCCCGACGCGGTTCGCCTTCGGCCAGTCCCTGGTAGGCCAGGCAGCCCGCAGCCGCCGCACGATCGCCGTGGAGAACGTGCCCGGCGACTACGTGACCATCTCCTCCGGACTGGGACAGATCGCGCCGCTCAACCTGCTGATGCTGCCGATCGTGGTGGAGGATCAGGTCCTCGGTGTGATCGAGCTGGCTACGCTGCACCGCTTCACCCGCATCCACCGGGACTTCCTCGACCAGCTGATGGAGACGGTGGGCGTCAACGTCAACACCATCATCGCCAACGCCCGCACCGACGAGCTGCTGGTCGAGTCCCAGCGCCTGACCACCGAACTGCAAGCCCGTTCCGAGGAGTTGCAGGTGCAGCAGGAAGAGCTGCAGCGATCCAACGCCGAGCTCGAGGACAAGGCGGCTCTGCTGGCCATGCAGAACCGCGACATCGAAGCCAAGAACCTCCAGATCGAGCAGGCCAGGCAGGAACTGGAGACCCGCGCCCAGCAGCTCGCGCTCGCCTCGAAGTACAAGTCGGAGTTCCTGGCCAATATGAGCCACGAACTGCGCACCCCGCTGAACAGTCTGCTGATCCTCGCGCAATTGCTGGCCCAGAACCCGAGCCGCAACCTCACGCCCAAGCAGGTCGAGTACGCGGGCATCATCCACTCGGCGGGCTCGGACCTGTTGCAGCTGATCAACGACATCCTCGATCTGTCCAAGGTGGAGGCGGGCAAGATGGACCTCACGCCCGAGCGCGTGTCGTTGCGTCAGCTGCTGGACTACGTCGAGGCCACCTTCCGGCCGATGACCACCCAGAAGAGTCTGCGCTTCCGCGTCACGACTTCGCCCGGCCTGCCGTTGGACCTGCTCACCGACGACTCCCGGCTGCGTCAGGTGCTGCGCAATCTGCTGTCCAACGCGGTGAAGTTCACCGAGACCGGGTCGGTGCAGCTGCGGATCGAGCCCGCGGAGGCGAGCGAGCTGCCCGCCGCCGTGCGCCAGCACGGCCCCGCCGTCGCGTTCCGGGTGATCGACACCGGTATCGGCATCGCCGAACACCAACTGGAGTCGATCTTCGGCGCGTTCCAGCAGGCCGACGGCACGACCAGCCGCAAGTACGGCGGCACCGGCCTCGGCCTGTCGATCAGCCGGGAGATCGCCTACCTGCTCGGCGGCGCCATCAGCGCCGAAAGCACGCTCGGCCAGGGCAGCACGTTCACGCTGTATCTCCCGGTCGCCCGGCCGGACTTCCAGGACGCGCCGCCCCGTGAGCGGGAGGACGACGCACAGCAGCCCGACAGCCGCCCGGCGCAGATTCCGGCTCCCGCCACGCCCCAGCAGCACCGCCGATTGCTGGTCGTGGAGGAACGCCCGCAAGGCCTGCTGTCGCTGGTCGCGCAGAGCGCCGTCGCCGAACTGGCGGACAGCAACGACCCACGCGGTCCGGTCCAGGTCGTCACGACGGTCGGGGTGGAAGAGGCGGCGGCGGCGCTGGCTGCCGAAGCGTTCCACTGCGTGGTGCTCGAGATGGACATGCCCGACGGCGCCGCGCTGCGATTCCTGGAGACGATGGACGGAGACGCCGCGTTGAGCGGCGTGCCGGTCCTCGTCCACAACCGCAGGCTCGACGCCGAGCAGGAACGCGTGCTGCAACGTCGCGCCACACGCCAGCCGTTGGAGTTGCTGTCCAGCCTGGACGATCTGCGGGAACGGATCGTTCTGCACGTCACCGCCGAGGCGCCCGGCGACATGGTGCCCCTGGTACGTCGCGAGGACGCACCGGCCGCCGCGCCGCACCATGCCGACGGCAAGCTCGCAGGCCGCACGGTGCTCATCATCGATGACGACGCCCGTAACCTTTTCGCGCTCAGCAGCATCCTCGAACTGCATGGCATGAGCGTGCTGCACGCGGAGGACGGGCGCGAGGGCATCGACAAGCTGCTCGCTCACCCGGAGACGGACCTGCTCCTGATGGACGTGATGATGCCCGAGATGGACGGTTACACCGCGACGGCGAAGATCCGCGAGATGCCGCAGTACGAGAACCTGCCGATCATCGCCGTGACGGCCAAGGCGATGCTGGGCGACCGCGAGAAGAGTCTCGCCGCAGGCGCCAACGACTACGTCACCAAGCCGGTCGACGCGGACGCGTTGATCGCGTGCATCCAGCACTGGCTGGGTGTCTGATGACCGACCTGGAAAGCCCCGGCACAGAGACCGAGACGACACCGAACTCGCCCCCGGGCGCGGGAGCCACGGTCCACCGCCTCGCGGCCACCGTGGAGCGGTTGCGCCAACAGATCCAGCAGGCTCAGGCGACCGCCGACGGACGCGCGCTGATCGAGATGGCCAAGGGCGTACTGGTCGAACGGCTGCGCTGC
Organism: Nocardia sputi; assembly: GCF_023501985.1. Classification (NCBI taxonomy): domain Bacteria; kingdom Bacillati; phylum Actinomycetota; class Actinomycetes; order Mycobacteriales; family Nocardiaceae; genus Nocardia; species Nocardia sputi. The sequence continues at coordinate 45,581 of NZ_JAMFLC010000032.1, forward strand.
GGGCCCGCGCAGGCGGTGCGGCAGCTCGAGGCCCTCGCCGAGCAAGCGGGCATCACTCCCCTGGAGTTGGCCGCCGACCTGGTCAACCAGGCGGCGCAGGACAAGGTCAGCGCGGTGGTGGGGGAATTCCTGCTGCGTACCGCCACGCCGGAGGAGCCATCGGCGGCTGTGCGGTTGCGCACCGCCGAGAGCGGGCTGCTCGCCGCCGGCGACACGCAACGCGTCGCGGAGTCGGTGCTGGAGCACGCCGTGACGCCGCTCGGCGCCACGGCAGTGGCGATCTGGTCCGCGGGAGCAGACGCGTCGCTGACCCTGGCGGGTTTCGCCGGCATCGGCCCGCACGAAGCCGAGCGATGGCGGTATGTGCCGCCCGGCGTGGCCACCCCGGCCCGGCAGGCACTGGTGGAGCGCAACGCGGTGTGGATCGAAGACCTGGGCCGGTCCGGCCTGCCGTCGATCGGTGACCGCGACGGTGGCCGCGCGGCGATCCCGGCGGCGGCTGGGGGCAAGCTGCTCGGCGTGCTCGAAGTGTGCTGGCCGCAGCCGCTCGAGCCGCAGCCGCCGCAGGTGCACCGGCAGTTGGAGGCGCTGGCCGAGTTGTGCGCGCACACCCTGGAGTCGGACCTGGCCCCTGTGCGCGCACCGGTCCAGCCCGACGTCGCGGAGCTCGTACGGCTCGCGGACGGCCTTTTCGACCCGGCGCTCGTGCTGCTGCCCCACCACGACGACGGCGGCGCGCTCGTCGACTTCTACATCCACCACGTCAACAGTTGCTTCGTCGACCCGGCAGGCCGTCCCCGCGGCCTGATCAACGGCGCGCTGCTGCTCGAGGCGTACCCGCTGGCCGCGGGTGAGGGGCAGCTGTTCGGGCGGATCGAGCACGTCTTCGCCACCGGCGAGACCTATCGCTCCGACCGAGTGATGCTGACCGAGCTGGTCGACCAGGTGCCGCTGACCGTCTCGACCGCGCTCAGCATCAGCCGCCATGGCGATACCGTGCTCGTGGTATGGCGGGTGGAGGACGAGACGGCGCGGCTGGCGACGCTGTTGCAGCACGCGCAGCGCCTGGGCCGGGTCGGCGGGTTCGAGGAGAACGCGGCCACCGGCGAGATCACCTGGAGCAGCCAGCTTTTCGCCCTCTACGGGCTGGCGCCGACCGCGACCCCGATTCCACTCGCGCAGTTGCCCGGGCACGTCCACGCCGACGACGCCGATGCGGTGGGGCGGTTCCTGCGGACTCTGCTGCGCTACCGCCGTTCGGCCTCCACCGCGTTCCGCCTGATCCGGCCGGACGGCGTGACCCGGCACATCCGGATCGTCGCCGAACCGGTCCTGGAGGCGGGGCACCTTGCCGCCATCCGCGGCGCCTATCAGGACATCTCCGCCCAGCACTGGACCGAGGTCGCGCTGTCGGCGACGCGCGACCGGCTCGCGCACACCGAGCAGCACGCCGCCGAACAGAGCCTGCTGGCGCGGCAGCTCCAGCAGGCGATCATGCCGGACGCGCAGCCGTCCATCGAGGCGTTCGGGCTGCGCATCGCGGTGCGATACCGACCCGCCGAGCAGGACCACACCGTCGGCGGCGACTGGTACGACGCGGTCGTGCTGCCTTCCAAGCAGATCATGGTGTCCGTCGGCGACATCACCGGCCACGGCATCAAGGCGGCCACCGGCATGGTCGTGCTACGCAACGCCCTGCGCGGTCTCGCCGCCACGGGCGCAGGACCGGGTCAGATGCTGACCTGGCTGAACCAGGTGGCCCACCACCTGACCGACAACATCTTCGCCACCGCCATCTGCGGGCTCTACGACCCGCACACCCGGGTGCTGCGCTGGGCACGGGCGGGCCATCTACCCCCGGTGCTGATACGCGACGGCCGAGCGTCCAGCCTGCCCATGCTGGAGGGGATGCTCCTCGGCGCTGTGGCGGAAACGACGTTCGAGGAAGCCGAACTCCAACTGGAACCCGACGACACACTCCTGCTCTACACCGACGGGCTGATCGAGCGCCGGGATCGGCTGCTCGACGAGTGTGTGGAACGGCTGCTCGCCACGTCGGCACAGCTCACCGGTAGCTTGGACGACCGTCTCGACGAGTTGCTGGACGGTAGCGATGCCGACACCGACGACGACACCTGCGTGGTGGGCATCCAAGTGGGACCTGGCCAGGACTCGTCGAGCAACCGCTAGCAGCCCTACGCCTCCGGCTCCGCCGCGACGTACGGCGCTGCACCCGGGAGGGCCTTCATGCAGGCGTCGCTGTCGGCGCGAGCCCGCCCGGTTCGGCGGGACGCCGGCCTGCTCGCGGAGCCAGGTCCGTGGGCGCGGTGATTGTGCTCCTCGATGGCGGCGGCAGGGAGCATGATGGAACAGATGAGTGATGCCAGTGGGCCGGACGCCGCGGCCGGGCCGGACAGCGCCGGGCCGGAAGCGGAGGGCCGTGACCGGGTCGGCAGTTTCCGGTTCTGGTTCGACGATCAGCGTTGGGAATGGTCCGACGAGGTCGCCGAGTTGTACGGCTACGTCCCTGGTCAGGTGCATCCGACCACCGAACTGGTGCTGTCGCACAAGCACCCCGCCGACCGCGCCGCGGTGGCCGACGCTTTGGCCATCGCGGTGCGCGATCACGGTGCGTTCTGCAGCCGCCACCGCATCATCGACACCGCGGGCCGCCTCCGCCACGTGCTGGTGGTCGCCGACCATATATTCGACGCCACCGGTGCGGTCGTGGGCACCTCCGGTTATTTCATCGATCTGACCGCCACCGTCGACCAGCAGCGACGCGAAGCCATCGATGAAACGCTGCCGGAAGTGGTCGAGGCCCGCGCGGCGATCGAACAGGCCAAGGGAATGCTGATGCTCGCCTACGGGCTGACCGCCGAGCAAGCTTTCCAGGTCTTGCGGTGGCGGTCGCAGGAAACCAACACCAAACTGCGGGTGCTGGCGACCAAACTGGTCACCGTGGCGGCGGCGGGCGGTGGTGGCCCTGTCCAGCTACGTACCCAGCTGGACCATCTCCTGCTGACCATCCACGAGTATCCCGACTGACCTCGGCAGCGCCCCCGGCGTTTGAGCACCGTCTCTCCGGGCACAACTCGTTCAACGCGGAGCACTGGCATTCCGCGTGTGATCGAGAGACGCGTTCGAGCGAGGCGAAACGAGATGGCGACAGATCGCGGCGGACCGAACCGGTACGAGAGCAGCGCCGAAGATCCGGCGAGTACGCAGGACCACGTCCAGGCGCGAGGTCGGGCGACCGATACCGGAGCCCGGCCGGATCTCGACTCGAACGAGCCGAGCAGCCTGGCCGAACTGTCGAAACCGTCGTTGCTCGCGGTCGTCACACGCGCGGCCTCCGAATTCCAGCGCGACAACCTGACCGACCTGGCCGCCGCACTCACCTACTACGCGGTGTTGGCTATCGTGCCGGGCCTTATCGTCCTGGTGTCGCTGCTCGGGCTGCTGGGGCCCAACGCCGCCGACGAGCTCGTGAGGCAGGCGCAGCAGATCGCGCCGGGCTCGAGCGCCGACTTCGTGCACACACTCATCACCCAGGCTCAGGCCAACAAGCAAGGCGCGGGCCTCGGGGCGATACTCGGTCTCGCCGTTGCGTTGTGGTCGGCGTCGGGCTATGTCGCCGCGTTCATGCGCGCATCGAACGTGGTGTACGGCATCGGGGAGGGGCGCCCGATCTGGAAGACCACGCCGATCCGGCTCGGCGTCACCATCGTCGCGGTGATCCTCCTGGTGATCAGCACGGCCATAGTCGTGGCGAGCGGTCCGGTCGCCCAGCAGATCGGCGACTTCCTGGGTGTCGGGAACACCGCGGTGACGATCTGGAACATCGTGAAGTGGCCGGTGTTGTTCGTCCTGCTGTCGGTGCTGCTGGCCATCCTGTTCTGGGCCAGCCCGAACGCCCGACAGGGCGGGGTGAAATGGATCAGCCCTGGCGGCGTTGTCGCAGTCCTCATCTGGCTGATCGTCTCGGTGTTGTTCGCCGTCTATATCGCCAACTTCTCCTCCTACGACAAGACGTACGGGTCGCTGGCGGGTGTCGTGATCTTTCTCGTGTGGTTGTGGCTGAGCAACATCGCGCTGTTGCTGGGCGCCGAGATCAACGCCGAGCTCGATCACGGCAAAGCCATCGCTAAGGGCTTGCCGGAGGACGTTGAGCCTTTCGCCGAGCCGCGTGATACCCGCAAGCTCGGCGCGGCGGAAAAGGAAGCAGCACAGGCCGCGAGGTCCGCTCGGCGCGAGTGAAACGCGGGGTGTATCTTCGGCGCGTTCCAGTCCGATGAACTGCCGATATTTGAGACAATCAGGGTGGACGCGTACTCGGTGCGCACAGGATCTTTTCATGCGCGTCAGGCCTCCAATTGTTCCGCCGTGAGCATTCACGGTGCGGGAGTCGGCGATATCGAACAAACGACTTCGTACGGCGAGCACGTTCGATTCATTGCGATGCGTCAAGAGATCAGCGAGGACTCTCGGCATGGCTCGATACCTGTTGGCAGCGAGTCCCATACCCGGGCATGTGGCGCCCATGCAAGCCGTCGCGGCCGACCTGCGGCGGCGTGGTTATCAGGTGCGCTTGGTCGCCGGAAAGGCGTTCGGCGCATCCACCCGAGCGCAGGACGTCGAATTCGCGGTGTTGCCGCGAGACGCGGAGATGGCGCGGGCCGCGCCGCCACGGGGCCGATCGTCGGATCTGGTCCGGCGGTGGCGAACCGGCCGAGCGGAACTGCGGTCGGCTTTCCTCGCCCCGATCTCGGCGCAGTACCGCGCGCTGGTCACTGAACTGGATGGAATGGAATACGACGCCGTTCTCGTCGATGTGATGTTCACCGGGGCCATTCCGCTGTTGCTGTCGCGGCGGAAACGGCCGCCGGTGATCGTCTGCGGCGTCGTTCCGTTGATGCTGTCCAGCGCGGACTGTGCGCCGTTCGGGATCGGCTGGCAGCCGCGTGCGGGTCGTGATTACACGGCTATGAACCGGTTCGTGCAGCAGGTCTTGTTTCGTGGTGACCAGGCCGGGCTGAACTCGATTCTGCGTGCGCTCGACATCGGGCCCGCACCGGTATTCCTGCTGGACTGGCCCCTGCTCGCCGATAGAATCCTGCAGTTCACTGTGCCCGGATTCGAATATCCGCGCAGCGATCTACCGCCCTCGGTTGTCTTCACCGGGCCGATTTCGAACCCTGCCTCCGAAAATGTCGACTTGCCGAGTTGGTGGCCCGACCTGGAGGGCGCGAAAAAGATCGTTCATGTCACACAGGGCACATGGGACAACCGGTGTTTCGAGCAATTGCTCCGCCCGGCCTTATCCGCGCTGAGCCACCGCTGCGAGGTAGTGGTCGTCGCGTGCACCGGTGGCTCGCGCGCACCCGTCGGGCCGCTGCCCGCGAACGCGTATGTCGCCGAGTTCATTCCCTATGCACAGCTCTTGTCCCGCGTCGACGTGATGATCACCAATGGTGGCTACGGTGGCGTGAACCGAGCACTGAGCTACGGCGTGCCATTGATCGTCGCGGGCGATACCGCCGACAAACCGGAGACCGCGGCCCGTGTGGCATACACCGGAGCAGGCATCGATCTCGGCACAGCATGGCCGCGGCCCGCAGCGATCGCGACGGCGGTCGACAAGATCTTCGAATCCGGCACCTTCCGGCAGGCGGCAAGCCGGTTGGCATCGGAAATGGCGAAGCGGTCCCCCTTCGACGTGATCGCTGCCGTACTGACGGAGGTTTCCTCGGGCCCGCGGCGCCACGCACCCGCATCCGCCGCCACACCGGCCGATTCCGCATCACCGCAGCATTCCGCCGATCCGCGCGAACACATGTGAGGTGCTGGTATGGACCATTGGCGCTATCTCCTCGTTCTCGTCGTCTGCCTGGTGCTGACCGCTCCGCTGGAGTTCCTCGGTCCTGGTGTCTACCGCAGGCCGCGACTCCTGCTCGGCGCCCTGCTGCCCACCGTCATGTTGTTCGTGGCCTGGGACCTCGTGGCGGTTGCCGCCGGCGTGTGGGATTTCAATCCCCGCTATCTGCTCGGTGTGTTCCTGCCCGGTGCGATTCCGCTGGAGGAGTTGCTGTTCTTCCTTGTCGTCCCGCTGTGTGGGCTGCTGACCTATGTCGCGGTCGAAACACTGCTCGGCACCGTCCGCCGCCGCGGCAGCAGAAGCGCGACAAATGGGCTGCGACGATGAGCGTCGTGGGTCCGGGGTACACGCTGCCCGCCGTGGTGGCGGTCGTCGGGGTGTGTCTGGTCGAGTGCGCGCTGCTGCGGACCGGGCTGTTCCGGCGACCCGGCTACTGGCTGACGATGCTGATCGTCCTGGGGTTCCAGATTCCCGTCGACGGCTGGTTGACCAGGCTCGACGCACCGATCGTGCGGTACAACCCGGAACACATTCTCGGACTTCGATTCCCATGGGATATCCCGGTGGAGGACTTCCTGTTCGGTTTCGTTCTGGTGACGTCGGTGCTACTGGGCTGGGAGCGGGCACGGCAGCGGCAGGGGGGTGTCCGGCAATGAGGCTCGGTGCGCCGGTTTCTCGGCGCGGCGGGGATCCCCGGCGAGTGCGCTATCCCGCGGCCGCGGGGCACATGGACGTCGGCCGTGGCGGCCGGCGCCCGCGCGCCGTTGTGGTCGGTGCCGGGATCGCGGGCTTGGCGGCCGCGACGGGGCTGGCCGAACGGGGATTTCACGTCGAGGTCATCGAACGCGAGCGGTACCTGGGTGGACGTGTGGGCGCCTGGACCGAACAGCTTCCCGACCGCAGCACGGTCGGGATGAACCGTGGCTTCCACGCTTTCTTCGCGCAGTACTACAATCTCCGGAAACTGCTGGCCCGCACCGATCCGCAGTTACGCAGGCTGCGCCGGCTCGACGACTACCCGCTCATCGATGCCGAGGGCCGCCGCGACACCTTTCGTCATCTGCCCAGCGCCCCGCCTTGGAATGCGCTCGCCTTCGCGCTGCGCAGCCCGACGTTTCGACTGCGCGATCTCATTCGTATGGACCCACGCGCTGCCGCGCCGCTGGCCGCGGTCTCGGTTCCGGACATCTACCACCGAATCGATCACTTGGATGCGGAAACGTTCCTGCGTCGCGTCAAGTTTCCCGACGCAGCCCGCCACCTCGCGTTCGAGGTCTTCTCGCGTAGTTTCTTCGTCGCTCCCCAGCACATGTCCGCCGCCGAGCTGGCGACGATGTTCCACATCTACTTCCTGGGTTCCAGCGAAGGCCTGCTGTTCGATGTGGCAGAAGACAATTTCGACGTCAGCTTGTGGACACCGCTCGCGGACTACCTCACCGCGCCGCGACTGCCCCAGCGGCCGGGCACGGTCCGCTTCCACCTGGGTGTATGTGTCGACCGAATCGAGACCGACGACGCGACCGGGTTCCGAGTGGTCGACGACACCGATGCCGAGACGGCCGCCGACGCGGTGGTCCTGGCCGTCGATGTCACCGGGCTGCGCCGGATCGTCGCCGCGTCTCCCACGCTGGGCAATGCCCCGTGGCGTTCGCAGGTAGCCCGTATGGCCGTCGCGCCATCCTTCGCCGTGCTTCGTCTGTGGCTGAACCAGCCGGTGCGCGCCGACCGTCCGAGCTTCCTCGGCACCGGAAATCTGGATCCGCTCGACAACATCAGCGTGGTGAACACCTACGAGAAGCAAGCGGCGGACTGGGCACGCGGAAACGGTGGAAGTGTCGTCGAATTGCACGCCTACGCCGTCGCGGACGAGATACCGCGCGACGGGGCACGTCAGGAGGTGCGCGACCGGTTGCTGACACGGCTGTACGAGATCTATCCCGAGACCGCCGAGGCCCGCGTCGTGGGGGAGAGCATGCTGTGGCGGCAGGACTGCCCACGGTTCGCGCCCGGCGACTTCGCTCGGCGGCCCGGTGTGCCGACTCCGCACCCGCGGTTGGTCCTGGCAGGCGACGGCATACGCGTCGACCTGCCGGTAGCGCTGATGGAACGGGCCGCGACCACCGGTTGGGTCGCGGCGAACACGCTGGTGCGTCAGTGGGGCGGTACCGGCCACTCTTTGCAGACGGTCCCCAGCCATGGCCGATCGGCGATTCTGCGCACCCTCGCCACTCGCGGGGGGACACCGTGAGCAAACGCGCCGTGTTCGGCAGGTGGCCGAAAAATGTTCCACTACAGCGCTTCTCGCCTGAGGAATGGTCCCGCCAGCGGCCGACTCACTCGGACGCGGACCCCGGTCTGATCGCGGCCGCACTGCGATGGTCACAACAGCGGCCCTCAGGTAACTGGTACACCTTCGCCGCCAGTCGCGAGATCGGGCGCGACCGTCCGTTCGGCACGAGCATCGGCGGGGTAGAACTCGTCGCCTGGCGAGACGAGCGGAACAGTCTGCATGTCGGTCCGGGAGCGTGCCCGCACCTGGGAGCTCCGCTTGCCGAGGCGCAGGTCGACGACGCCGCACTGATCTGCCGTTGGCACGGTCTACGGGTAGAAGCGACCGGGCGCGCTCGATGGCGTGCGTACCCCAGTTACGACGATGGCGTGCTGGTCTGGGTGCGGCTGGACACGATCGGAGAGCAGCCACCGACCGACGCACCGATCATCGGCTCCCGCCCTGCCGATACCACCGTGCACGCGGTGACGAGCGTGACCGGCGTATGCGAGCCTCGCGACATCATCGCCAACCGGCTCGACCCCTGGCACGGCTCCTGGTTGCATCCGTACTCGTTCACCCGCCTGGAAGTGGCGCAGGCCCCGCCACGGCACGACATCACCGAGGAGAATCATCGGTTCCTGCTCACCGTGACCTTCCGCGTGACCCGCCGGCTCGGCGTGCCGGTCGAAGCCGAGTTCACGTGTCCGGATCCGCGCACCATCGTCATGCGCATCGTCTCCGGTGAGGGAACGGGAAGCGTGATCGAAACCCACGCGACACCACTGGGTCCCGGCTCCGACGGCCGTCCGCGCACCGCGGTGATCGAGGCAGTGATCGCGAACTCGCAGCGGCCGGGATTCCGGCACGCGCGTCGGGCACTGCCGGTGTTGCGCCCGCTGATGACTCGCGCCGCGACCCGGCTGTGGCGTGACGACCTGGCGTACGCCGAGCGCCGGTATCGACTGCGTACCCACCAGCTGTAGAGAGCGGTCGAACCGCAGGTGCGCGGCGAGCCGCCGCCGAGCGTGATGTCAGGGCTTCCCGCGTGCCGGTGTCTGTTCAGCGACGCCATGTCGCAGCGGAGTGGCGTCCTCGGGAGAGTGCGATGGGTCGACGGATTGCAGGGCGTGAGCCGATCGGCTGCGCGATCCGGTGGGCGGAGCCGAGGTCGCGGAACGCGACCTCGATGGTGGGCTTGAACGGGGGCAGCGTGGGTACCGCCGGAACGGGCGGAAGCGGGCGTGCAGCCGGAGGAGAGGTGAGCGCTATGTCCCCAGAGGCGCGGCCTGCGGAGGTTCTCGCGGAAGACCGCATGGTGCTGGAGCAGCTCGGGGCGGTGTTCGCGCGTATGTCGGGCTTGTTCTTGTCGGCGGAGACGGTGAATACGGCGCTGACCTTGATCAGCTCGCTGGCCGCTGAGGTCGTGCCCGGCACGCTGGGAGCCGGGATCACCCGGTCGGACCCTACGGGCGACCGGGTGACCGCGGCGGCTACCGACGAAGTTGTCGAGCGCGCCGATGAGTTGCAGTACCAGCTGGGTTTGGGCCCGTGCTTGACCGCTTGGTCCGACCGCGTCGTGGTGCGTGTCGACGACCTCGGCGCCGACGATCGCTGGTCGGCCTGGTCGAAGAAGGTGGTCGAGCTGGGGCTGGGTTCGTCGCTGAGCGCACCGCTGGTAGCGGGGAAGCGATCGTTCGGTGTGCTGAAGGTCTACGCCGGGCACCCCGGCGCCTACGGGCGGCGTGAGGAGCACCTGTTGAGCATGTTCGCCACGCAGGCGGCCATGCTGCTCGCCAACTCGCGGGCCGCCGAGAACGCCGAGCGCCTCAGCGCGCAGATCGCCGACACCTTACGTGCGCGTGAGGCGATCACCTTGGCCAAGGGCATCGTGATGGCTCGCGACGGGGTCGATGAGCGGACCGCCTTCCTCGCATTGGTCAGCGCCGCTCAGCAACAGCACCTCACCGTGCGACGGATCGCCGAACAGCTCGCCCGGTCCACGGTGCGGCTACGCCGGTGACCTCCATGTGCTGTCCGGAGAGACGTGGTGACGATGCCGCCGGCGCCCCAGGCTGGGCGCGATGAGTGACGACTTCGCCGCCGACCGCGGCCGGGAGCAGCAGCGCAGCCTGTTCCTCGCGTTGAAGGGCGCTGAGCTCTCGCTCGAGCAGCTGTGGCTGCGTTACTTCGGCCTGGGTGGCGTGGCGGGCTACCTCGACATCGACGCCTACGCGCATTCGACCGGCGAGCTGCCACCGTTCGAGCGCGACATCCTTGCCCAAGCGGCCAACGAACGACTCGATGAATTGACCTGGTCGAAGCACGCCACCTTCAGCCGACCGATCCGCGACGGCGAAGCGCCCAACGCGGCATTGTCCGCCCTGTTACAGCTGTTGAAGGGCACCGACCTCGCCCCACCGGACCAGTTCGGCAGCACGGTGTTCGCCACCGCCGTCCTGACCGAACTCGACTTGCGAAGCGGCCGCCTCCGCTATATCAACGCCGGCCACCCCGACCCACTGCTGATGCGCGAGGGGAAGGTCGTCAAACCCCTGCATGCCGGCCACTGCTGTCCGCTCGGGTTGGGTCTGGGAGACCTGCGCGTCGGCGAAGAGGTCCTGCAACCGGCGGACTGGCTGGTCCTCTACACCGATGGCATCACCGAAGCCCGCGACCACACCGGCGAATTCTTCGGTGAGGCGCGGCTGTTCGACTTCCTCCGCCGCGAAGCCGCCGCCGGTTACCCACCTCCGGAGACCGCTCGCCGGCTCATCAAAGCAGTGTTGAGCCATCAGAACGGAGAACTCCAGGACGACGCCACCGTCCTGCTCGCCCGCTGGACTCAACCCCGGCAACTCACTCCATGATCACACCGCACACTTTCGGTCACGAAGGTCGCGGCGAGCCACCGCTTCATCATCGGCCCGCCGAAAATTCTCCCTGGGCGATCTGCTGAGCAGTGGCGTACGCCAGGTGCAGGAAATCGGCGCCGGCCAAAGCCGCCGCGGCGTCTGCCAGCACTCGCGTCGCCCGCGGCGCGAAGACGTGGCCGATGGTCAAGCCGGTGATCGCCCACACGTCGAAGCAGAACGGGCAGCTCAGCAACTCACCGATGCTGTGCTTGATCCCCTCGGTCCCTTTCGGCTCCTCGGCCACTTCTCCGGGCCCGCCGTCGTGCGGGACCGGCTGCGTGAACAGGGCACGCACCGGCGCCGTGATCGCGGCCTTGGTCCCCAGACGCGACAGCTTGTGGGCGGCGAACGCGGTCACCACCAGATCGCCGACGCTCATCGCGCGCGGGAGTTTGCGGCCCGTCGCGCTCCCCAGCAGCACGACCGCCAACACCACGGTCGCGTAAGCCACCATCGTGACGACATATCCTCCCAACGGACGACGGTTGGCGGTCATAACCGAGATACCGCCGTCACGTCGTGCACGATTGGAAACGCGTGTCCCACCACTGCCTCCTCCTACACCGAACCGATTCCCTCCCGGCCTACCCTCACCGTGACCCAGCAAACTGCGGTCCGCTCCTCGGCCGAATCACAAGATCGTCGCTGATCGTGACCCGGCTCCGGGTGGGCGGTTCAGCGAGTCAGCCGCAGGTCTTCGCCAGGTGGTCCGTCGCGGCCCGGACTGCGGGGCTCTCCAACGTTGTGGACGATTCCTCCATCAGTTTGGCGGCCTCCTCCAGGCGCGACGGGTTCTTCATCAGCTTGCTGCCCTCGACGAACTTTTCGTAGCCCTCGGCATAGGCGGTCCATCCCGCTTTGGCCTCCGCGGGGGCGGCTGCCTCGATCGCGCGAACTGCGGCGAGCGTCTGCTCGGTGGAGGTGTTCGTGGCTGTGACCGTTGGGCTGAAGTTCTTCCCCGCCGCACAGTAGGCGCTCGTGTCGCCCGAGGAACTGTTCGACCGCCCCGGACTCGACGTCTGCTGGTCGTCACTACTGCCGCAACCGGTCAGCGCGCCGATTACAAGACCCAGAACCACCAGCGTGACTGCGCTACGCATGTACTGTCATTCCTCCCGATCGATGCGGCAGACAGTGGATGATCTTGCCGCGCGGGCGTCACAGTATCGGCACGCGGGACAGGGCCTCAAGGCCGTACATTCAGGGGGTCGGCACGATCTCGTTGTACGAACCCAGCGCCGAGTTCGCCGACTCGGCCGTAGGGACACCGAGTGTCGGTGGGTGTCGGTAGCGTCAGGTGCTGTGGAAGCTGGGGAACGTATCCGGGTGCTCGCGGACCGCATTGTGGCACTGCGCGACGCTTACTATCAGGGCTCGCCGCTGGTCGCGGACGCCGAGTACGACGCGATCGAGGACGAACTGCGTGGCCTGATCGAGGCGCACCCCGACCTCACGCCCGACCCGAATCCGCTGGAGCAGGTCGGGGCGCCCGCAGTGCTGCACGCCCCGATCCGGCATTCGCGTCCGATGCTGTCACTGGAGAAAGCGACCAAGCCCGAACAAGTCGCGGCGTTCTTCGACCGCTTCCCCGGCCAGCCCGTCGTGGTGATGCCCAAACTCGACGGCCTGTCCCTCGCACTGATCTACGAGCACGGGCGGCTGGTGCGAGCCGTGACCCGAGGTGACGGCACCACCGGCGATGACGTGACCGTGCTGGTCCGCGCGTTGGTCGACGGCGTCCCCGAACGGATCGACGTTCCCGGGCGGGTGGAGGTGCGCGGCGAGGCCGTGATGCTGCGCTCGACCTTCCTCACCTACAACACCGCCCATCCCGACAAGCCGCTGATCAATCCGCGCAACGCCGCCGCGGGCACACTGCGGGCGAAGGACCCGGCCACAGTCTCCGAGCGTCGCCTGCAGTTCTTCGGTTTCGACTTGGACACCCCGGCCGACTCCGCCGCGCTCGACCTGCAGGAGGGCCTGGCGGCACTGGGGATCACAGGCGCGGACATGCGCCACTGCGCCGATGCCGAACAAGCACAGGCCGTGATCACCGCGATCGAGCAAGGTCGCAACGAGTTGGACTACGACCTCGACGGCGCGGTGCTACGGCTGGCCGACCGAGATGCCTACGCCGCGGCCGGGACTCGGTCGAACTCCCCACGTGGCGCGCTGGCATTCAAGTTCGCCGCCGAGGAGAAGACCACGTTGCTGTCCGAGGTGGTCTGGGACGTCGGCAAGACGGGCAAGATCGTCCCGGTCGCGTGGCTGCAGCCGGTGTTCGTGGGCGGCACGACGGTGACGAAAGCGACGCTGGCCAACCAAGAGGTGATCCGCGCCCGCGACATCAAGGTCGGTGACACCGTGCTGGTGCGCCGCGCGGGCGACGTGATCCCGTTCGTGGCGGGCGTGCTCGACGCCTCTCAGCGCACGGGCGAGGAGCGCGAGATCGTGCCGCCCACCGCCTGCCCCTCGTGTGAGCAGCCGGTGACCGAACAGGGCAACAGCCGAGAACTGTTCTGCACCAACGTTTCCTGCCCCGCGCAGACGGTGCGGAGGCTGATCCACTGGGCGTCGCGGGCGGCGGCCGACATCGACGCCATCGGGCAGGTGTGGATCGAACGCCTGGCCGAGGCCGGCATCCTGGAGCGCCCGTCGGACTTCTACACACTGACGAAGGAGCGCCTGCTCGAGTTCGACCGCATCGGCGAGGTCTCGGCCGCGCGCATGATCGACTCGATCGATGCCAGCCGCCGAGTAGGCCTGCGCCGCGCGCTGATCGGCCTGGCGATCCCGATGGCCTCCGACGGCACCGCCGCTCGACTGGCCCGAGCGGGATTCGGCTCCCTCGAGGAGGTCGCCGACGCGGGCGAGGAACGGCTCCTGGCGGTGGAGGACATCGGACCGAAGGTCGCCGCCTCCCTGGTCACGCACCTCACTCGCCTGCGTCCGGAACTGGAACGCCTGCGAGCGGCGGGCGTCTGCCTGGACGTGCGCGAGGAAGACCTTCCCCCGGTCATCGCGGCCGGCGCGCCACTGGAAGGAAAAACGGTGGTGATCACCGGCGCGATCAGCGACCCGCGCTCGGGCGAAAAGGTCGCCCGCCCGACATTCCAACGCCTGTGCGAGAAAGCGGGCGCGACGGCAGCGTCCTCGGTCTCGGCGAATACCGACCTTCTCATCACCGGTGCGGGAGTCGGTGACAGCAAGCTGGCCAAGGCGCGGAAGCTCGGCGTCGAGGTCGTCGATCAGGGCGAGATCTGGAACCTGCTCATCGCTGCCACGATCGTCTAGACCTCGGCGCGCCCTGCCGGGCCGCGCCGTCCGATATGTCGAATGCTCCGGTCATCGGATGGCGGGGGTACGTACGCTCGTTTCGATAGTGAGCCTGCGCCGCAAGCGATCAGGCCCGTCGCTGGATCCTCGGCATCGATGTCGTCGGGCACTCCGAAGCGGGTCGGGATGAGGCACCCGCGGGCAAGAACGGTGAGCCCTACGCTCATTCGGTCGGCACGGCAGCCGGCGCAATCGCAGTGGAGCGCAGCGCGGCCACTTCTGCGCGCAGGGCTTTGATCTCGGCGATGAGTTCGGTGATCTCCCGGTCGGTATTCTCCACATTCGCCTCGACACTCTTCAGCTGATCCATCACCCAGCTGGTGGTGGTGCCGATCGCGAAACTGATCAGGCCGATACCCAAGGTCATCAGGATCAACGAGATCAAACGGCCTTCGGTGGTCACCGGATACACATCGCCGTAGCCGACGGTGGTCACCGACACCATCGACCACCACAGCGCGTCACCGAAATCGTGGATCTTGCTGTCGGTCGCCCCGTACTCGGCGTCGAAGAAGGCCAGGCTGCACAGCAGCAGCAGGAGTATCGAACTGGCCCCGACGAACACCGCGAGCCTGGCTCTGGTCGTCGTGTTCCGGTTCAACGTGCCGATCACGAGCATGGCGGCCCGCAGCAGCCGCAGCGGGCGAAGCGGCGGCAGCACCACGATCAACAAGTCGACCGGGTGGGTGCGCAGGAACCGCGACCGGTTCCCGGACAGCCACAACCGCACCGCGAAATCGAGCGCGAACGCCGCCCAGATCGCCACGTCCACCCGGGTGAGCCAGGCGTCCAGACGAGGTGAGGCCCCGGTATCGAGCACCTGCCAGGCGTAGACGCCGAGGAATACAAGGGCCAGCGCCATCATGGGGATGCCGGCCATCCGCTCCCAGGACTGTCTGCGGGTGAACTCGGCATGTGTGTCGGGCATCGAACTACCTGTGTATCGCTCTGCTGCGGAATCGGCGACACCGCAGGTCCGGCCGCTCTCAGAGGAGACCGGCCGATCTCACGCTGATTCTCACACGGAACCGCAGCCGCCATGCCGGCCCGCGTCGGCATTACGACGAGGGGCATAGCCGCTGATGTCGACCAGGTCGAGGTCGTCGATCACCAGGAACGCCGTCGCTTGTTCGACCTGATCATGGGTGGGACGGCGGCAGGCCGGGCGACTCGACGAGTCAACGTCCCGCTCGCGCTCGCGATATCAGATCCTCGGCCAATGCCTCGAGCCGGACGGCCGGACCACCTGTCGGGTAAATCCCGCCGACCGCGAAGGCGCCGACGATGGCGAGGTGGAGCTGATCGGCAAGTCGGTCGTCATCGGTGACGTCGAGTCGTGCCGTCAGTGCGCGTAGCCGTCGCGCGAGTTCGTGTTCGTGCTCGGCGCAACGCTGCCGAATTCGCTCCGATTGCTCACTGCTGAATTCCGCGGCTGTGTTGACGAAAGCGCAGCCGCGATAGCCCTCACGCGTCGCCAGTTCCTGGATCCAGGCGAGCTGGGCATCGAGTTCGGACCGCGCGTCGGCGTAGCGCGCCGCGGTCGCGTCCCACTTGGCCCAGAAGTTGTCGTCGCGCCGCTGCAGCACAGCGAGGACAAGGTCGTCCTTGGTGGGGAACCATCGATACAGGCTCGCCTTCGCCATCCCCGCCCGTCGCACGACCTCATCGACACCGATGGCGCGTACACCGTGGTCGTAGAAGAGTTCGGTCGCGATGCCGACGAGCTTGTCGCGCACCGCGATACCGCGTAGCTGCTTGGGCTTCTCGCTCACGCACGCTCCTGCGTGTTCACCACGATCGCGGCCTTGCCGAAGCCGCGGCGATCCTGGACCCATCGCTGGGCATCGGCAGCGTGGGAGAGGTCGAACTCGGCGCCGACCACGACGCGAACCGCGCCCGAATCGACCAGCTCCGCGATCCCCGCGAGTGCCGCGGGGTCGGGTTCCACCAAGCATGAGGCCGCGCGGATACCCCGCTGCGCCGCAACGGCTTTGTATCCCTTGATCGACCATGCGGTCGCCAAGGCGATCGCGCCGCCGGTCGTCACGCGATCGAACAGCGAGGCGCCGAAATCGTGTCCCACCAGATCCAGCACAGCGTCGACCTTCCCGATCGCCGTGACAGCATCCCGATCGGTGTAGTCCACGCAGGTGTGCGCGCCCAATTCGTGCAGTGTGGCGTGGTGATCGGGGCTCGCCAGGGCGGTGACCGTGGCGCCGCGCGCGAGGGCCAATTGCACCGCGACGTGACCCACGCCGCCGGAAGCTCCACCGACCAGAACGTGCCGACCGGCACGTGCCCCGACAGCGTCGAGCATCTGCCACGCCGTCAGCGCGGCCATCGGCAAGCACGCCGCCTCCACGAAGGACGCCGACCTCGGCATCGGCACCAAGTGATACGCGGGAACGGTCATGTATTCGGCGTACGTGCCCGCGGGATAGGGAAACCAGGCCAGTCCGTAGAGGCGGTCGCCAACGGCATGGCGGGTTACTCCGTAGCCCACCGCATCCACCACACCGGCGACGTCCCATCCGGGGATGCAGGGCAGCCGCATGGACTGCTCGTAACCGGCGTTACGGCCGGTGTGCATGTCGATCGGATTTACGCTGGTCGCCCGCACCGCGATGCGGACTTCCCCGGCGGCAGGCTCCGGCCGTGGGACGTCGGCGATCTCCAGTGGGGATCCCCAGTGCTCGTGCCGGGCCGCGCGCATCGTTGTCCTGCTCGGCCGGCGAGCACCGACGATCATGACGCCCGAACCAGGGCGGTAGCGTCGACGCCGCATTGGCGCGCGACGCCGGCGACGTCGAAGTGGAAGCTCTCCCAGCTCACCCGACCGTCGCGGAACCGACACAGGATGAAGACCGGCACCGAGACCCGGTTGCCGTTCGGCACCGCGCCACCGAAGGTGAACGCCGGAGTGAAGGCGATCTCGCCCCAGCAGCACCGCGTCTCACCATCGAGCCCGTGACCATCCAGCCGGACCTCGTAGTCCGGGGCGAACGCGAACCGCCCCGTGATCGCGCCTTCGATCTCGGCGCCGGCATCGCCTACCTTCGCCCCCTGCCTCGATGGGCACTCCACCCGCCGGCTGTCGCGCTGCGGCCGGAATGGGCGCGTGGATGGTTCGATGTCTGGCCCGGCGGGATCTAGGTGACCATCATCCGCGGGGAATGCCGCGACGACATCCACGGAGCCTTCCCCGGCCGCGCCACCTGTGTCATCTGCTACCGCCATGTCCGATGATTTCGTGGATAAGTTCTGTCCGATGAGCGCCGATGAGTTTCGAGCGTGTAGGAGGTCTACCCGTCATGAGGAAACTGATCTACGGGTTCAGTGTGTCCCTGGACGGCTACATAAACGATCGCGACGGCAGCATCGACTGGACCAACCCGGACGAGGAGCTGCACCAGTTCCACAACGACCGCTACCGCGAGATCGAGGTGTCGCTGCACGGCCGTCGCCTGTACGAGCTGATGGCCGAGTACTGGCCGCACGTGCCCGAGGACGCGCCGCGCATCGAGCGTGAGTTCGCCACGCTCTGGACGGAGAAACCGAAGGTCGTCTTTTCCCGCACACTCACCGAGGTCCACTGGAACAGCACGCTGGTCAGCGAGAACGCGGTCGAGGAGGTCCGCAGGCTCAAGGCCGGAGGCTCTGGCGTCATGGAGGTCGGTGGCGCGAGCCTCGCGGCCTCGCTGATACCCCACGGGCTCATCGACGAGTACCAGCTGTTCGTCTTGCCCGTGGCACTCGGCGGCGGCACACCGCTCTTTCCACCGTTGGACAAGCGCATCCAGCTCCGATTGGTAGAGACGAGGCACTTCGACACCGCGGTGATGCTGCGCTATATCGCCGGCTGAGGTTCTTTCGACCGCAGCAGCCCCACTACCGGACACACGCGGCGCCGGCTCTTTCCCGAGCGCGAAGGTGTGGTGCCGCAATGGGTGTCCAGCATCGTCGAAGCCGATTCATCGACATCACGCGAGGGTCGGTGGAGAATAACGCCGATGCCACGGTCCGTATGTGCACCGAGTAGGGCGGCCGCGGAGGCTCCGACTAGCTCAACTGTGGAAACCAACACCTACATCACAACAACTATCGAAGCTGCGTTTTCACAACCTTGCTCGCAGGGCCCGAACCGCGCATCGCCGGGGTAGATCGCGGTTCTAATCGTCGACTCAGGGTGTGGGTATGAAGTCGAGGTCGCGGAGGAGGTTTCGGAGCAATCCGTTGGCGCCGACGCCGAGGGCTGAGCTGAGCAGCATTCCGACTCCGACATCCTGTGGTGTGGCTGTCGGTAGCCAGGAGATGGTTTCGGGTGGGTGATTGACCTTCGACGTCCTGAACTGCCCTACGGGGGACTCTCCCGCGAAGAGGGTGGCGCGCTTGGGTCCGATTGGGATAAGCCGGTACGTGACTCCTCGCACGAGCGCTTCGCATCGGTACGTGCGTCGTCGCAGGCCGCGCTTACCCGCCGAGATGACCGCCCGATCGCTCTCGACCATGAGCGTCACGCTGCGTCGGTTGGTCGCAAGGATCCTTGGTGGCGCCACGCTCGTAGCGAGTCGGCGCGGCAGGCCTTCGTCTTGTACGGTGAGCCGCGGCGCGCCGACAACTTCGACCGTGATACTTCGCGGATACCACAGCTCGGTGAATCGTGCGGCACCGAACCGGCTATGGGTCGGAACCGACCGCAGTGTCGGCTCGGAGGGTAACTCCGGCCCCGTAACCGCCCGTTTCAGGCTCTTCCACATTCAGCGCTCCTGCAATCGAGAACTTTGATCGGCACTGCCGAGCAAGTATTGACATCGACGGTATCCCAACTATCGGGAAGGCTCCTGGGCCCGATGCTGGGCGGGAAGGTACGTCTCCTGCTAGAAGCACTCGGCGGTGCTAGTGAGTGCACCGATGCCTCGGGCACGGATTCGCGAACTCATAACACGGGGCCGCCCCACCTGCTATGTCCGATCGGTTTTGTTCGGCCGCGTTGGCGCGGTTGGCGGTGACGGCCCGTTCGAGCAGCGTCGGGTCGGCGAGTCTGTCAGGGTGATCGAGCATGAACGTTACGTCCCGGAAGGCTTGCGCGACATGCTGGTCGGTGACGGTGGCGGTCGTGATCTGCTCGAGCGCCCACCGCTGGCGCCGTACCTCTTCGGGCACCTCGGCATTGTCGAGAGCGTCGAGCCGGGCAGCGTCGCTTCCGGCCGAAACCTGCCATGCCGCGTCTACCACGACTTGTTGCAGGTCGAAGAACTCTCTCGCGGGCAGGTCGAGGTCCGGCCCTGCCCGCAGATACTCGTTCAAGCAAGAACTGTGCAATGCCGCCGAGGACATACCTTGTCCGAATGCCGGGTTGAACGCGGCAACGGCATCGCCCACACTCACCAGGCGGGCAGGCAGGTTCAGTGGTCCGGCGAAATCCCTTCGGCGACTGTCCCTCTGGTGGTAGGTGACGATCTCGCGGACGAGTGCCCCGCCGACTGCCTCTGGGAACGGATGCGGCATGTGCGCGCACAACTCGCGGAACTCTTCGACGGTTCGCGGCGGTTTGACCGGGTGGTGCGCCATCAACATCACGATCCAGCGCCCGCTCTCGACAGCGCTGGTCACCGACAGCGCGATGCCTCGCGGCCCCCGGCCGGGGGAGTGCTGCACCAGCGTGGTGGCCCAGGAGGGTTCGTCGTCGCGTACGCGATCGAACAGCGCGGTGGCGTAGTTGATTCCGCTGGGTAACCGCTGCAGCGGCGGGCGGTCGAACCCAGCCTGCTCGAGCCAGGCTGAAAGCTGGCTGCCACGCCCCATGGCATCGATGGCGAAGTCGGTCTCGAGCAGGTTCTCGGCGTCATCGACCATGTACCGAACACCGGAGACCGCGCCCTTGTGACTGTCGAAACCGACCGCCCGCCCCCGCTTGATCACCACGTTGGGCAGCGCCAGCACCCGAGCACGTATCCGAGCCTCCAAGAACGGCCGGGTCGCCAGCATCAGCGGCTCGTGCCGGGTCTGCAGGCATGGGTGGGTGTCGAAGTACAGGCTGGCTCTCTCCGGCGCGGCGGGCACTGCGCCCAGCGCATACGCCTCCTCGGCGAAGCCGGGCAGCAGGCG
The DNA here is from genome assembly GCF_023501985.1 of Nocardia sputi. Classification (NCBI taxonomy): domain Bacteria; kingdom Bacillati; phylum Actinomycetota; class Actinomycetes; order Mycobacteriales; family Nocardiaceae; genus Nocardia; species Nocardia sputi. The sequence goes on from NZ_JAMFLC010000032.1 coordinate 66,087, forward strand.
CTCGATCCGCACCAATCCGGCGGGCAAGAGCACATGCACTTGCTGGCCATGCGGGACACCAGAGCTCACCGAGTCGTTCCCCGCGACCTCGTTCCGCTCGATCACGACCACCCGCCGCGCATAGTCGGCGAGCACACGTGCGGCAAGAAGACCAGCGATACTGCCGCCGATCACGCACGCGGTGCCGAAGCGACTTTCAGGTGCGTCCGGTGGGTTCGCCCACAACAGATGCTCGAAGACATCACGGGCAGAGCCACTCACGCAAGTACCCTATGCCCACCGCAGCAGTAATTGCACGACATCACTTCCCAACGCGGGGCAGCTGGATAACTGGAGCCGGCCCCGATCGAGGGCACTGCGCAGGATAAGTCGTCGGTTCACTGACGGCCCACCCTTGGGTGAGGATTCACCCACCGCTGGGGGTGCGCCGACCAACACCGGGGTTGCTATCGCAAGGGCACCTGCTGGAGGAGGTTGGAACGACCACAGTTGATCTTCTCCCAACCCTCCGAGGAACACGATATGAACCCCTGCACCAACTCGAGTGCCGACTCATGAAAGTGCTGATCGTCGGAGCCGGAATCGGAGGACTTACAGCGGCCTTGAGTCTGCACGCCGCCGGCGTCCGGGCCGTCGTGATCGACAGTGCCATCGAGCTGCGCCCACTCGGGGTCGGCATCAATCTCCTACCACACGCAACCGGCGAACTGGCCGAGCTGGGCCTACAGGAGAGGTTGGCCGAGATCGCCATCCCCACAGCTGAATGCCTGCACCTGGACCGGTTCGGCAACGAGATCTGGCGTGAACCACGCGGACTTGCCGCAGGCCACCCTTGGCCGCAGTACTCGGTTCATCGCGGCGAGCTCCAGATGCTGCTGTTGAACGCGGTTTACGAGCGCATCGGTCCGGCTGCGGTGCGCACCGGCATGCGATTCGAGAACGCGACTCAAAACGCCGACGGCGTCCGTGTCCGGATCCACGATCGCATCCGCGACCGCATCGTCGAGATGCGTGCCGACGCGGTGATCGGTGCCGATGGACTACATTCCGCTGTGCGCGCGCAGCTGCAACCAGGCGAAGGTCCGCCTCTGTGGAACGGCATCCGTATGTGGCGTGGCGTGAGCGAGGCTCGGCCCTTCCTGTCCGGCGCATCCATGGTGATCGCGGGAAGCAACCATGCCGCGAAGTTCGTCGCCTACCCCATTTCCGCGGCGGCCCGACAGCGCGGGCGCGCGCTGATCAACTGGGTGGCAGAGGTCAAGGTTACGGATATGGCCGAGCAAATTCCGGACTGGAACCGGACCGGCCGACTCGAGGACGTGCTGCCGCACTACCGGGGCTGGCAGTTCGACGGCCAGGACGTGGGTGAGCTGATGGCGGCCAGCGACACCATCCTCGAATATCCCATGGTCGATCGGAACCCTTTGACAAGCTGGACCTATGGCCGGATAACGGTCCTCGGCGACGCTGCGCATCCGATGTATCCGGTCGGCTCCAACGGTGGATCCCAGGCCATCGTCGACGCACGCGTGCTGGCGCGTGAATTGGCTGCGAGAAGCGATGCAGTCGCCGGACTCGAGGCCTACGAGGCGGCACGGCGAGAGGTGGTGAACGCCATCGTCCTCGCCAACCGGGACATGCCGGTCGACCACATCCTCCGAAAAGTTGCCGACCGCGCTCCCCATGGCTTCGACCGGATCGAAGAGGTGCTGACCGAATGCGAACTCGACGAGATCGGCAAGGGATACCAACACACCAGCAGGAAGGCGACCCCGATACACCAGTAGATGACCTTGTCGGTAACTCCTGTAGAAGGGTTTCACGAGTTGTCGACAACTTCTCATCGGGTCCACTCGGCCCCGCAACCACGCATGTCGTTGCCACGGACACTCCAGCCGGGAGTCGAGATAGCCAGTGCTGAGTCCAGCCGGGGGGCTCGGCCCGGACAAATCGCGGCCGCTGATTGGAGGGATGAGCACTTATCTCGCCGCCACCTCGATGGGACGGGTCCGGTGATCCGGCCGACCTGTGCGGACCGGCACAGCAGCAGGAGCGGACCTGCGAGGTCAGAGCACGCTGCTGCCGAGGGACAATACGCTACTTCCGGCGCTGAGAAGCAGCGACAGAATCGATAGGAAATTCACTTCGGACTCTCTTTCTCCTGGCCACCGCCAGAGCTTCATTGTCTGGTCCGAGAGGTTTCGGGCACTTCAGCCCGTTGGCGAACCGCTCCGCTGCAGCGTAAGCGCACTCCGGTTCGGTGGTCGCGTTGCACTCCCCACGCCTGACAACAACGGACACCGAGCCATTTCCTGGGCGGCGCATTCCGCACGACCAGTGAACCTGCGGGTATCCAACTCACGCAGAACGCTGTGATTCCGTAGCGGTGACAGCGCAATACGGCCCGTGGGTGCGACGGCACACGGGCCGCTTCGAATGGACAAGCCGAATCCGCGCTCTCGGGGGTCGCAATAGCTTTCGCGCAAAATCATTGGATATGGACATACCCCCGGGTTACCCGGTCCGGAGGTATGACTACTTTCTCGGTGGCGAAGATTTCCATGAGGCCCACCCGGCCGCCGCCGAGCTGCCGCAGTGGGTTCGGCTGCATGTCATCGACTGACCGCCCGAGCCGATACTCACGCCCTGCGGAATACCGGCATTGATCGCCGGTGTCTGTCGTGCTGCTGTGCCTGGGCCCTGGCTGCCCAGGCCTGGTTACAGGTGTAAGTGGGTACGCGACCACGGTGGGTTCTCGCCGTCGCCTGGTTGTGAGGTTCAGTGCGCGACTTCGTGGACGACGGCTTCGGCGCGTACGTGCAGGACCTCCTGCAGAACCATCCTCGACATCGCCATGTTCGACAGGTGTCCCTGCAAAGTGATCACCACGTGCGCCGCGGCGCGGCGG